>JAWQFQ010000038.1:18092-54712 GCA_035967975.1 Scytonema sp. PMC 1070.18 | reverse complement strand
CGACTAATCCTCCAAATCCTTACAAGGACTGGTTTCTAGCCAACGAATCGCACTATATGTTACACTTTACAAGTCTCGACGCGAGAGAAGAGATCCCCCCGCGCGACCCCACCACACCCACCCCACCACGGCCTCCAACATGCGGGGAGACTTATGACTATCCACCCATTGCTGCAACGCCACCATCAACCCCTGTTGCCAAACACGAAACTTGCGGTTCTCCTGCATCCATCCCCGCAACCGTCCCCAATGGCGAATCAACGCCTCATGGACGACTTCCACTGTTTCCTCATTTGTTAACTCATTGCGGTTCGTCACCACTAAACGCTTGTCAGCCAAGCGCGTCACCAAATCCCAATTATCTCTCCCCACTTCCTCACTCGTCGCTAACCTGCGGGTATCTTCCGTACCTTCCCCCGGTTGCACTAACTGAATAAATACCCGTTGCGCTTTTTCTCGTTCTGACTCACTCAAGTCTGCATAAACCCCTTCAGCATAATTCGCCAGCGCTTTCTCTACACCACCAATATCTTTATACGCTTGATGCGTCAACCTCCCTGAATGCTGTTGCTTCCACAACTGAGTCAGGGTAAACTCCAGCAACGGCAAACGCCCATCTCCATCTTGGATATCATTAATTATGGTGTTGCTTAAACCCTCCTCAAACTCAAAGCCCAATTGAGTTGCAGGACGTGTAATCGCTTCCTCCAACTCCGAACGATTCATCCGCACAACAGGTTCTAGTTGATACTCCTGTAACGCCCTACCAAAAGGTTCGTAATCATCAAGCGCCCTACTTAAAAAATCTACCCGCAAAGTTAGCACCAGCGTAAAAAACGGTGCATCTTTTACCGCTTGCAGCAAACTATCTAAGAAAGTTTTGCGATCGCTTGCATCCGTACATAGGGTATAAAGTTCTTCAAATTGGTCTGCTATCAACAGCACTCGCGTGACTTCTCCTCCAAGACGAGCGCGATGGGTTAAGTCTATGATAAAATTTTGCAGGTGGAGCGATCGCCTTTCAAATTCACATCAAGTTCCAATTGCGCCAAACGTCGCGAATCTTCTGGTAAATTTAACGCCGATTTGATGTAATGTATTGGTTCTTTATATTTCTTTGTTTGATAAGTGGTGAAGTTTTGAGAGTTTTGGGTGTCGTTGCAATGTATGCATGCGCTGAAGCGCAACTACGAACCAATCACGCTCGTTTGCGCCAGTTTATTTAGTCATGATTTTATAATCTTTAGCGGTTGAGGACAATCATAATACAAATCTATAAAATGTCAGGACTAAGCTTTTCAATGCATCATGCTTTCTACCCTACCTCCTCAAACCCTTATACGAACGTGGTGGGGAGTTTTTACGCAGCTTTTCTGAAGATTCTGACGATTCGTTCTGTATTATCAGGTTACACAGTTACAAACGTTTGCGATCGGGTCGCGTCCCGTACTCCAGAGGAAAAGCAAGCTACGCGGTAGCGTCCCGGAGGGAAGAGAAGAGAAAGGAAGTGTACCGTAGGTATCGCTCTGCACATCTAATGACATTACTGCCAAACTAACCCCTAAGTTAAAATAGCAATTAAAGGGTATGCTGTGTATTATCTACTCTTTAACAGCCTAATTTTGAATATATTCAACTCCTATGGCAAAAGATAGATTTCAGGCGGGTTGTCAGAAATGATGCGCGAAAAAGATGGCTGGAAGATTACGGCTGATCCTTATGAAATTAATGTGGATGATGTAGACTTTGAGATTGATTTAGCAGCCGAGGAACTTCTAGGAGCAGAGCGAGAGGGACAAAAAATAGCGGTGGAAATTAAAAGTTTTATTAGTCCATCGAATGTTTCAGAATTTCATACAGCTTTGGGACAATTTTTAAATTATCGGGATGCATTAGATAAAATTGAACCCGAACGCCTACTTTATTTAGCTGTAAGATTGCCTGTTTATGAAACTTTTTTCCAACGAAAATTTATTATATTGGCAGTTGCAAAATATCAATTACGATTGATGGTATACGATGTAGAAGAGGAGGTTATTAGTCAATGGCTGTAGAACAATATCGACAATATATTAAACACCTTCTTTCCGAAAGACAAAAGCGAGCTTCAATGTCACGAAAATATGAAGAGTATGAGGTGCAAACAATTTTTGACGAACAACAAGACCATTATCAATTACTTTACGTAGGTTGGAGAGGAAATAAACGGGATTTTGGTTGTATCTTACATCTTGATATTAAAGATGGGAGAATTTGGATTCAACATGATGGTACTGAAGTTGGAATTGCTAATCAATTAGTGGAAATGGGAGTACCCAAGCAAGATATTATTTTGGCGTTTCATGAACCATATATACGTCAGTTTACTGAGTTTGGAAGTTGAAAATTTTCTAGACTTTTTTGGTATTGTAATTCGTCATCTTGAGTCAAAAAACGCACAATTATATTAGTATCAACTGCCACCATGCCATGATTCCTCTATACCTTGACCAATAGCATCATCCATTTCTTCAAGAGTTTTTGGTGTCCCTTGGTATTTTAAGCATCCAGCAACATCAGCCAATGTGGTTTCTAAAAAAGGTTTTTTTGGTTTCAGAAGAATTCCGTCACCCATATCAATTGCTATCAGTTCCTGTCCCACTTAAGAGCCATGAGACTTTCGCAATGGTTCGGGAATCATGACTTGTCCTTCATTGGATACTTTTGTGATTTCCAAAATTGAGAGAAGGGAACATATAATTATCCTGTTGAAATTATAGCAGTGTAGGCGATCATCTACAGCATGGCTCAGTCTATTACAATTTACATTAAAATCCAGCTTATTTTGAAATATTCAGTATTGGTGTAAATTTCCTCAAATTGTTTATGCAGTCGCTTAATGGCACAATTCTTGACGAGTTTACAGAAGTATGGCACAAGCTAAAAAATCAAATGTGGTTAGATTAAGTGCTTGAGATGCTGTTGCTTAGATAGAGCAAAATATGCTTAGAGATTTAACGCCATATATAGCAATCCTAAATGAGTTATGAAAATTGAAAGTCTTAGCTTGATTAACCCTCTATTTGCGTAAGTCCTAAGAAATCAGGTGGATTGGGTGGTACATGGATGTTGACGAATATAGTCCGACAAAGCTGCATTAATTAAAATTTGGTAGTCTTGCTCACCAGCAATGCGTTTGAAATATTCAACAATAAAGGCATCAAGCATCATGTTCACCTGTTGCTTGCCTCGCTCAACAGGAACTCCCCCAACTCTTAAGACTGCCTGTGCCATCTGCTCTTCAGTCGCTTCAGGAATATCTGAGAAATCGATGTCTTCATCTTGCATTGCTTGAACTCGCTCCCAATCAGTTTGAGAGATTTTGTCAGAAGATAAATTGCTCACGTTTGGTACCTCTACGCATTGAAATGATACGGATCTCGTTGTTGGATTCTGTGTGGGCGATTGCTACTAGGGTTTGCTCCAATAGACCGAGCGTGATAAAACGCTGCTCACCGTAGGCAAAGCGATCGTCTTCGTAGGTAAATGTCGGTCCTGCGAAGACGGGCGAGGCATCCGCAAAGTCAAAGCCATGTTTAACCAAGTTTGACTGACGTTTGTTTTCGTCCCAAGTAAATCGCATAGCTTATTAAATCGAATGTTTAGATAGCCGTTGGCATAGCGATGTAAACCGCACAGCCAAAGCGGCGATCGCTTCTAGGATCTAAAACTTTTCGTTGCTTTTCCAGTGCGAGTTCTCGCCAGTGTTCAAGTAGTTCAACTTCATTACCCATAATTACTTCACTCCGCTTGAATGATACTTCTATTTTAGTTACAGAAGCCTTTATTTGTTAGGTTTCGTTGCCTGCTGCTGTTGGTCAACTAGATTTACTCCGAAAGTTATACAATAAAATCCTGATTCCAGAAGCTGTTTATCGGGAAGGTGAGTTATTTTTTTATGCTACGTTATCGCCAGATACTTTTGAGTGTATCTGGCTATTTCTTTGTTTTCTAGGCTTAACGCTTGATATCGTCACACAAACGTTTATCTTCTGCGCTGACATCGGGGTTATTTTGCAGGTAGCCTCGTATTAATCTGCATCCTCGTACTAGTAAATCATCTAAATCGAGATTCCACAAAATTATCGTACTGTCATTTGATGCAGAAGCAAGGGTTTTGCCATCGCGGCTAAAGCTGAGGCTTGTAACAAAGGATGTATGCCCGTTAAGGGTTTTAATTTCTCTACCACTGTTGACATCCCACAGTTTCACCGTACTGTATTGCGGCTCAAAGCTTGTGTGACAGTTTGGGTGCGGAATGGGGGATGTAATTTGGCTTCAGCCCTGAGTTTTTTTTGGGCTAAAGCCCTATTATGAATTTAATTATTATTCCATAAATAAACTCGGTTCTACATGAAAAAACTCTCCCAGCTTCCGGGCTTGTTCTGCATTTATCTTCTCTTGTCCATTGAAAATATTCTTAACTATATCTTCACTCTCTAAAACTGCTATTAAATCATCTCTACTCTTGTCAGATTCTTCTAATAAAAACAACAATGTAGATAGAGAATTACTCTGCTGTATTGGCTGATAATATTCTTGTTCAAACTTTTCAATTAAAGTAATTAATAACTGATATAACTCATCTTCCTCTGGGGTACGTTCCCGGTGCATTAAATCTTCCACTATCGCTAAAGCTTCCTCATTTTCAGCTTCAGTCTTTATCAATTTTGGAAGATAAGCTGTTAATAATTCCTTGTATTTATCTGGATTAAAAGTAAGGGTCATTTTTCCATTCCTCCTTATCGTATTCCGCATGAGTGAGGATATATTTAATATAAATTAACTGAGCCTGTAGAAGACGAAGTTTCCTCCAAAGAGGGCATTATTATTCGAGAGTTAGTTCTATGACTAAGGTTCCTAGCGTTCCGTATCAACAAATTATTGCTGCTTTGGAACGAGATGGGTGGGTAGTAGTTCGTCAAAGAGGTAGTCACATTAGATTAGAAAAAGAACTATCTGATGAAGTTCTTAAATTGACAGTTCCAGCTCATCGCCCCGTTAAACGTTTGTTTCAAGATTACCCGTGTTCGTGATTAGACATTATCAACTTTGCCTATCGTATCAGAAATATACCATCAGCAAATTATAAAATTTCAGTATTTTTAACTAAGAAAAATGCTGAAATAGCAATCTTAGTAGTAATTATCAGAAAAAATTAAGAGAGCATAAAAGCATCAAGTTGATTAATATTATGAATAATTTTGACATCTGAAACCTCATAGGCTTCTGCCAACTCAATACTAGCCTGAAGCCTTAACGCTACGTTTTTACTTATATCAAATGCTGCTTTTGTTAAATCTTCAAGCTTTTCATATTCAGCAATAATTCTCGATACTACTGCTTGGTAAGTTTGATCAATCTTAGCAAGACACTGGTTGTAGTATTCTTCCATCCGATGTTTTAAGCATTCGGTTTCCTGAGCAAAATATTTCTTACTAAAATCTATAACCATACGACCAGCAATTGTTCCCAGAACCGCACCTAGAACCGGAACTGGAATTATAGTCTGTCCAAGAGCAGAAGCTAAAGCGGCGGCGGCTGATTCTATACAAACTAACTGACTCATCTCAGTAAATTGGTCAAAGGAAATTTCCCCTGTGTTGAAACTGTTGACAAGACTGGCAATCGACTGACCTGCACTAACGAAAGAAGCAGCAAAGGGAGCTGACAAGCTTGCATAATTAGTCAGAGCATAGATGGTAGCAGCAGCAATTCCGCCAACAGCTGCTCCCTTGGCAGTATCAATTCCCAATTCCTGCCAATCCTCGATGGTGTAATCTCCTCGAAAAGGATTCTTGCCCTGCTTGTACTTTTCATACAATTTGAATGCTAACCGAATTCCACCACCGATGAGAGCGCTTTTAGCAGCTACCTGAGCCATATCTCCTAAATTCGGTTGTGCATCAGTTCGTATATTTTCCTTAATCCGTTTGTTTTCTCCACTAAGTTCTTGCTCATGACTATCTAATGTATCGTGAATTTTACCTTGCTGAACTTCGCTGTATTGGGAATTACTTGGTTTAACAACGTTATCAAAGGATTTGCCAGAAAGCTTTTCAATTTCCTGTACATTTTGCTGAATTTTACGTACTGTACGGTCAGTTAACCCTTCTACAGACTCACCACTGAGAACTTTTTGGATTGTCTCATGGTAGTCTTTTGGAATGTGGTAGTAGGAGTCATCTCTGCCGAAGTTTTCATACTTTCTCATGTGCTCCAGCACATGATCCAGATTCTTATTAATGCCATTGATAAACTTGGACTGAACTTGAACACCATCAATTAAATAGTCTTCAGGTGCTGTTCGACCAACACCATCAAAAGTAGCACTTGGGGTTTGCTGTCGCAGATAGTCTCTGGCATTACGGATACCTACCTCAACTTGCTCGGCAATCTCACCATGTTTGGTTTGGTTGTTACCTAAAATCTGCTCTGGACTTCCAATAAAATCTCGTACTTTATCAATCTGCTCAATTGCTTTTGTAAAAGCAGAATCTTGTCTTTCTAGAGCGGCTTTGAGATGTTCTGTATGTTGGAGATTTTCACTTGCGACCATGCCACCAATGATCTGGTTGGTCTGATGAATATTTTCTTTCATCGATATTATTGGTTAACTTAATTTCTTGTTGAGCAGTTGAGAAAGTGCCTGAATATTGTTAATTAAAGCCGCCAATTCTATCTTGTGGCTATCGCTGAAGTCTAGATAATTGTTAGTAGCTTCTTGTTTGAGAAAATTTAACCGTGTGTTAACGCCATCAGCGTGTTCCTGAGTTAACTTCAATAATTTGACTATTTCTTCCTTAGCTGACTTTAAAGCAGCAGTTTTTGACTTAATTTTGGCTGTTTCCTGATTAGCCTTTTGAGCAATTTCTTCATTTTTGTGTCGCGCCCATAGAGTACTGCCCACTAGAGCTGTACCACCAATAGCCCAGCCAACGGGACCAGCCATTGCTAGTAGAAAATTACCGGCTGCCATGCCACCACCACCAGCAACAACAGCACCACCACCGAGCCATGCCAAAGCCGCATTGGTTGCTGCTGCTCCTGAAAGAGCTGAAATAGCAGTACCAGTTGAAGCAGTACCAAAGGTAGTAGCAATAGCCATCGCAGCAGTTGGACCAAAAGCTGCAACACCAACACCAGCAGCAGCTCCAGCTCCAGCCATTGAGCCGCTCACCTTGGCAGCTTTATCCGCCTCAGTATTAATTTGCTGAATTACCTGACAAAATTTGGTAAACTCTACCTTAAAGTCAGAAACTGACTTATTGAACTCTTTAGGTGAGTTGGCAAGGGTATTAATATATTTTTCGCAAGCTTGAATAATTTTGTCAGCAGTTGCTTTGCGTTTTTCATATAGTTGTGCTGCTCTTTTGGTAACATCTGCTGCAATTATTTGATATTCTTTATCAGCAGTTTCCAACTTTGCTATAGCTTCTCTCTTAAGGTTGCCGTTTAACATGATTTACTAACCAGATTTTTTGATTAATTTCTAGCTTCGCTCTTGCCTTGAAAAAATTATCCTTTTTTCTTTGATTTTTATAGGACATAACACACTTTAACTTTGAGACATAAGGCTGGCACATCGAGAAATTACTGAAATCAATTGTGAAGAGAATTTAATCTGGAATATCTCGGTAGTGCAACAATGACACATTAACTCCTGTTATAATATTTACTTTAGGTGATAAACAAGCATAGGACTTACGCATTGACAAAGAAGCCAAAATACCAGATGTAGTTTTCCGGGCTTCTAGAATTAAATTTGCATCGGTTACAGTCAGACTTCTTTCCCTTTGCCTTCGAGCGATCGCGCTTCTAACTTCCACCCAAGTAATTCGGGCAATGATTAATGAGTTGCCAGTATTGAGATCCGAGATTGCCCGTATCCAAGCACTGCCAGTTTCCGGCACGTACCGTTTGACCAGAGCACTGCTATCTAAAAAGTAGACAGTCACATTAACCCCGTTCTTCAATAATGATTTCTGAGAGGGGCTTGCCGAGGGATGCTTCCAGTCTTTGGGTTAGTTCACGCCACGCTTCTTCTGAAACTGGCTCAACATCTTCCTGACGGGGGGGAGAACTTACGAGTCCTGCTGCCACCAGGGATTGAATTATCTGTTCGGCATCCATTGCTGGTTCTTCAGTCAAAACTTGAATCTGCACAGTTTGGTGCTCTTGTAGGGATAAGGGATTTAAAGGGCGCAGAACCCCGTTTTCATAGACAGCGGTGATAATTTCTGGCATGGTTTGCTAGTTGCCTTTCCTTTGTAAGTAAACCTAAAAGATTAACTAAAAGATGATAGCAGAAGAATAGAGGCTTAAGCCCCTCATCAACGAGAAATAAACTATTTCACCGATGCGAGCGCACCTTGGGTATCGTCTCGAAAAGCTTATAAAATCCTTGGGGTGAGGGGTCAGACCCAACATTCACCAACAGCGCTCTTTAATCATAAATCGGTGATTCTGAATTACAAAAACTATCTCCACTCACCCAAAAAGGTAAAAGCTGCCCAGTAATTGGGATGACGCCATTTCTCTTGCTCCCACATCTTCAACTGTGTCGCCCTTAACGCCTCATTTGCTGACTTCCTTCCCTGCCACATTTGCTTGTAAAATTCCTGCATAAACTCAGATGTACCTTCATCGCTAACTTGCCATAGGGATACGACTAATCTTTCTGCACCTGCATACATTAATCCTCTTGTCAACCCCACTAAGCCTTCACCTTGAATTTCTTTACCCAGTCCAGTTTCACAGGCACTCAGCACAATTAAATCTGCTGGATAATCGAGGTTAAACAAGTCCGCTAACCGCAAATAGCCCCGGATGTCTTGACCTTGTTCGTTGACTAGCGACAGCACAAGCCCTGATAATTCTGGGTTAGCATCATTAACAAAGCCGTGGGTAGCAAAGTGTAAAATTCGGAATTGGTTGAGATTGTTGCTAGTAGCCTGGGTGTAATTTGCGGCAAAATCTAAGAGTTGCACGCCTTTAGATTCTGGTACTAGGTGAAAAATTGTGTGGGCTTCTGTGCGAGTACCTAAAAGTCGCGTCCAACCTTGGCGATTGAGAATATCAGCAGAACGCTTGAGGGCAGAACGTTCTAGCTCTAAGTTGATGGATTCTTGCTTTTGAAGTTGTTTATTTTGGGCGGTGGTAATTCGCTCATCTGTAGCACTGTATACTGGATCGGCGAGGATCGCTAAGGCTTGAGGTGCAGGTTGACGTGTGGCAAGTTCTTGGCGTTGAATAGCGATCGCACTTGCAGAAGGTAAACTGACAATTTCGTGGTTGACAAATAGCGGTTGATAGTCAAACCTGTTCATGGGTGAGTCATCTTTTTGACAGTTACTAATCCCACCACCCACACAAGAGGGATTTTTTGGTTTCTCTTCCTTGACTTGTGTAGAACTCGGTTGATAATTTAAATCAGCCAAAGCCGCAAAAGGAATATATTGCAAAGCACCATCCGCGACAATGACTAGGCGTTTTGTACCCAGTTTATCTTTCACGGGTGCGAGGATGAGTTGGCTGAGTTCGGTAGCCGCCTTGTCAATACGCCGAGTTTTAATGCCTACACAGGGGTTTTCTTGAGTAGTTGCAGAAGGTGGTTTAGAAGAGTTTTGGCTGATTAAACAAAATAAATTGATAGCACTTTTGTCTATCTCGGCTTTTTTCGGCAGTTCGTAAGTGTGGAGAGAATTGGGAGAAACTACCCACAAAAAGCTGCGTTCGTTCCCCAGAGAATATTGTAAGTAGGTGGGCGCTAAAAAACACAACTATATTAAGAAATGTAAATTGCCTAAAAGCTTTGTCTTTAAAGCATTTGTGGCACTTTACAGAAGTTTACATAGTTCGGTTTAATTGTGCCTACCTACTTAACAGCAGGGTATCTTTATCGAGTTGCTGCTGAATTTGCGCTAAAGTTAGGGGTTGGGGATACTTGAGGTTAGCGTATTTCGGGCTACTTTCGCGGATTTTCGTTGCCAGTTGCTTTTGTTGGCTGAGGAGTTCATCGATTTCTGTTTGTAACTTTTCGGCGTTGGCTTTAAAAATGGGCTCTCTAATTTTATCGGTGTTAACTATCTCAATGCGTACTTTCTCCTTACCATCAATTAAAGCTTGTATACGGCGTTCTTCTGCTAAGAGTTCTGGGTTTGCACCTTTGCGGATATTGGCGCGGGCTTCGGTTAATAGTTCTACTAGTCCTCTAGCGCGAGAGCGATCGCTTGTTTCGATAGCTTGGGCATCGTATCCTGTTGATGGTTCTTTTTTGTGCAGTTCCATCAACAGGTCTATTTTGAATTTATAGTAACTTTGGACTGTGTAAGTCAGTTGTCATTTGTCATTGCCCAATCATTTACCCAAGCATTTTAAGCATCCAGCAACATCAGCCAATGTGGTTTCTAAAAAAGGTTTTTTTGGTTTCAGAAGAATTCCGTCACCCATATCAATTGCTATCAGTTCCTGTCCCACTTAAGAGCCATGAGACTTTCGCAATGGTTCGGGAATCATGACTTGTCCTTCATTGGATATTTTTGTGATTTCCATCATTGAGAGAAGGGAAAATATAATTATCTTGTTGAAATTATAGCAGTGTCAATACTTGAAGGTTTTGACTCGATCCCCCCAACCCCCTCACGTTTGGTACCTCTACGCATTGAAATGATACGGATCTCGTTGTTAGATTCTGTGTGGGCGATTGCTACTAGGGCTAGTAACTGTACCCGATGCTCTAGACGCAAGAGCTTTTTTATGGAATATATATAAATTAGATACCTTTTGAGGACTCTGTATCAGTGTTTCTGGCAGAAAAGTGATTAACAGGGGTGTATCTGCCAGTAAACATAAGATAGAGGTTAAGAGAGATGGACTTTGTGGTTGTTCCTTTTCTTGTTGGCTTCTTCCTATTGGCTTACGGTACCAGCATGGAAGAAAGTAAAAACCAAGATACTATTAAAAGGCTGTTTAGTTTTGCCGTATTTGTATTTATTGGCACAGGATTAGCAGTAACTCTGCATTCTGGTGTTTTAAACCAGTGCAGCAATCAAACGCAATTAGAACCTGAAGTAACGAGAAAATAATTTCAACAATTTGGTTGTTTTTCTTCGGGGTGTGGGGTGTAGGGGAAAATTGTGTTTTTTGATTCATGTGGGACTTCCAAGAAATAAATTATCTATCTTGTGAGGTCCTCACCCAATACTGCAAGGGATAGAGCCAAGAAATAAATTTCGCAGCTTTTAGCTAAAGTCAGATAAATCTGACTGTATATGGTTTTCAACCCGTTTTAACGGGTTTGAGCTTTTAGCCTAAATTTTAATTTAGGGTGCCCTCTCCCGCTTAGTGACGTCTGAGACAGACGTACCACAAGAGATTTTTGAGTACTTTTTTATTGAAAATATCAATAAATTTGCCGCCAGTTGCATTATCGACGAAATTCTACTGAATCCCGGTCAATTATAACTTTGTAGTCCTTATAAAAATTTTGTCCTAAAAGCCCTGGATCTTTTTCTGAACCGCCAATCAATACTATCAGACCATCAGAATTATCAGTTTTGATTCCGCCTGCTTCAATCGATTTAACTTTACCTACTTCAACTTCTACGGTACTACCGTCAGCCAGTATTACATAACCTTTTCCTTGAGGTTCTACCTTCAAAGCATTTGCCATTTTTTTATTGATTTGGGTACAACTAGCTCCTGTATCTACTATCATTTCAAATTTCTCTTCACCATCAAAGGTGACATCTATAACAGGCGTATTAGCATATCGTCTTTTAATTCGGGCTTGTCTTTCTACACGTGGATAATGAATATTTATTATCATGAACAATATAAGCAATGCAACGATTTCCATAAGATTGCCTTCAAAACCAAATATTGTTATGAGTTGTATAGCTGTCCTCTTCAGGAAGACGGCTAATAGTTAATAGTCAATAGCTAATGGTAAAAAAAGCACTTAGCTATTAGCGATTAGCAACTAAATATAGAGTAAATTCTTTGATTTGTCCCTAACTTTAAGTACAATTTTGACCTAGCATAAAGACTAGGTGTTAATAGCTGGGTGATAATATCATGTTTGGATGAAGACTTACGCTAAGTTTGGGCGTTGCATGCGCTAAAGCGCTACTACAAACAATTTATTTTATAAGTTATTAACTAGCATGGTTGCCGAATGCCTTTTCCATCTGTATAGTTGGCGTAAATCATCTGCAATATCTTGGGTGGTTCGCTGCCAATGTGGAAGGCGCGGACACGTTCTTCTACTATCTTATCTGCGTTTGTCACTCTTTCAAATTGACGCTTGTATTCTGCCCATGACTCTACAATGGCTGTTTCTACAAAGAGGCTGGGATTGGATAAATCTTGATAAACTCCCCATTGAATGGCTCCATCTCGTCTCCGAATCGACCCTAAAGTTTTCATTGCTCTCGTAAATTCCTCGGCGTTACTAGGGTCAATCAGGTATTCTATGGAGATTAATACGGGTCCGTCATTTGGACAGGGTTCAAAGGCTATTGGTGGTTGATCCCAATGCAGAGATGCTTGCAAGTCTAACTTATCTGTGCAGTTGAGGCGATAGCGTAGTGTCAGCCCTACAGCTACTATTAATCCTATGGCAGCACTGAATAGGGCTGTTGAGATACTGGTACGTTGTGCTACTAAACCCCACGCAAGGCTTCCCACAACCATACTCCCTTGGAATACCAGCAACTGTACGGATAGTGCTCTACCACGTACCCATGACGGAACTGATGTTTGAGCGGCTACATTTAAACTGACCATAACGCTGAGGGACGCTATCCCTACTAGCAGCATCGCCGCACATATTAGAGGTACATTTCTAAAGGATGCGATCGCCAGCATCATTCCTCCCATCAATAGCGATGCTCCAGCCACTCGTTGGTCAATAGAAAACTGCTGTCGTACTTTTGGTAAAATGAAAGCTCCAAGCAACCCACCAATCCCCCAAAACCCAAGTATAATACCGTAACCCAGTGCATCTAGCTTTAATTCTTGACGCCCTAACAGTGGTAGTAAGGCAAATAAGGCACTGGCAAAGAAAATGTAGCCTATTGTTCTAATAAGCACTGATTGAAAGATTGGAGCAAAGCGCACGTAACGTACCCCTGCTTGCATTGCTCCCATAAAACGTTCTGTTGGTAAAGCGCTCTTTTTAGGTGTGCGTTGCCATCGGTATATAACGAGTATTACCCCTATAAAAGTTACAGCGTTAAGCAAGAAAACGACCCCTGTTCCTGCAGTGGCTATGATGATCCCCGCTAATGCGGGTCCGATGGAGCGAGAAAGGTTTACAACTATACCACTGAGGGTGACGGCTTGCGGAAGTTCTTCTTTTGGTACGATTTCTGGCGTAACTGCTTGCCATATGGGCATATTTATTGCAGTCCCTACACTCAAAGCAAAAGTCAGCGCTAAAAGTATCCAGGGTGTTGTGATTTTTGCTACGGTTAATATGCCTAATACAGTCGCGATCGCCAGCATCCAACTCTGTGTCCACAGCAACATCTTGCGGCGGTCAATCACGTCTGCGATCGCTCCTGCGGGAACAGCCAGTAAAAAAAATGGTAAACTTGACGCAGCCTGCATCAGTGCCACCAACAAGGGAGAGTTTGGTGCGAGAGAGGTCATCAGCCACGCTGCACCTACATCATGCATCCAAGTTCCAATGCTTGACACTGCTGATGCAACCCACAAGGCGCGAAACACCGGTTGACGCAGGGGAGTCCACATGGACAGAGCAGCTGCTGATGGTGATGTCATAGGAGATGGGGGTGAGGGGATTGGGGAAGAATTAACAACACTTAATAGAATATAGCAGTCTTAAATCATTCGTGAGATAAACAAACCAGGTATCTTTGAGATACCGGGTTTCTGGTTATCAGTATTTTCTCACAAGTTAAATAGATATACTGTATAAATTTATTACTTTGTAAAGCAAGTCACTATGTCCGCACACCCTTACACCCTTACACCCTTACACCCGATCGCCGATCGCAAAACCGCATCCAACAACCCCGGAAACAGAGACTCTAAATCCTCTTTTCGTAAAATATTAATGTGCTGTGTCCCTTCTTTGCGAGTTAACACAACCCCCGACTCCCGCAGTATTTTAAAGTGATTGGACATGGTGGATTTTGCAATGGCAAAGTCAAAATCCCCACAGCATTGCTCTCCCTCAGTTGCTAGTTTCCGCACAATCTCTAGGCGAACTGGGTCGCCTAAAGCATACAGCACTCCCGGCAAGGAAATTTGTTTTCGGTCTGGATGATAGAGAAATTTCATACCTGTATTATGTCACATAGTTGACAATATTTTCTTATTTCGATAATATCGAATTATCGAAATAAGAAGGAGGGCAAGTTATGTCATCCGTTACAGATGTGACAGAATCTACGTTCAAACAAGAAGTCCTCGAAACTGAAGATCTCGTGTTAGTAGATTTTTGGGCTCCGTGGTGTGGACCTTGTCGTATGCTAGAGCCTGTGGTCAATGAGATAGCTACCGAATATGTAGGACAGGTAAAAGTAGTAAAGCTAAACACAGACCAATATCCTACTGTTGCCAGTCATTATGGAATTCGGAGTATTCCCACAATGATAGTGTTCAAAGGTGGTCGGCAAGTCGATACGGTTGTAGGTGCGGTGCCAAAAACTACATTGGCTAAAACCTTAACACAACACTTGTAAAAGCAATTAGCTTTCAGCAGTCAGCAGTCAGCAATTAGGGAATTCCAAATAAAAAAGTATCCAAAAATCTCTTGTGGTACGGGCGTCCCGCCCGTCACTGAGCAGGGACAGGCGAGGACGCCCACCCTACAAGATGGATAATTTATTTCTTGGAAATCCCTTATCAAAAAGCTGATAGCTGACGCTGACGGCTGATAGCTTCAAAATGTTTAACAACAAAGTATAATTTTCTTAACAATTCACTGATAAATCCAATGGTTACAGAACTCAATCAATTAACCAAACCTCTGGATGTACCTCGCGCTATTCGTCAGCGTCGTTCTATCAAAACATTTAAACCAGATCCCATATCTCCAGAACTACTCAATCAACTTGTTGAACTCACAGTAGCAGCGCCTAGTAGCTATAACCTTCAAGATTGGCGGATTATTCTTGTACAAGATGAGACACAAAGAGCAGCACTTTGTGCAGCATCTTTCAATCAAAAGCAGATTGCAGAAGCGCCTGTGACGTTTGTATTTGCGGCTGATGTTACAGCTGGAGAACAAGATTTAACACCAATTTTGAATCAAGGACTTGAAACTGGCGCTTGGACTGAGGGTACGGTGAACTATTTCAAAAGCGCAATTCCACAGTTTCAAGCAGGGCTAGGAGATAAAAAGCGTGAATATGCAATTAAGGATGCGATGATTGCATCTACCCATTTGGTACTTGCAGCAGAAAGTCTGGGTTTATCCACCTGCTTTATGAATGGTTGGATGGAAGACAAGGTCAAGGAAGTGATTGGTGTCGCAGATAATCCAGATATTGCGATCGCAGTCCTTGTCCCTGTGGGATATGCAGCAGAATCACGTCGCGACCCAGGACGCTTACCGTTTTCTCATAACGTGTTTGTAGATAGAGTGGGAAATCCCTATGAGAGTTAGGGTGTAGGGGTGTGGGGGTGTAAGGGTGTAGGAAAAAGACAAAGTGGAAAAGGCTATGAACTCTCTATGTTCTTCCTTTACCCTTTTTCTAAACTCTCTCCTTCTTCACCTACACCCCTACACCCCTATACCCCTACACCCTTAAATAGCAATCGGCAAAATTTAGGAGCAGAAAGCAATGATTGAGCTTTACTACTGGACAACGCCTAATGGACATAAAATTACTATGTTCCTTGAAGAGGTTGAGTTACCTTACACCATTGTTCCTGTTAACATTGGGGCTGGCGACCAATTTAAACCAGAATTTCTGAAAATTTCTCCTAATAATCGCATTCCCGCCATCATTGATCGCGATCCAGCGACGGGAAATGAACCCATATCAGTGTTTGAGTCTGGGGCAATTTTATTATATTTGGCTTCAAAAACAGGCAAGTTAATTTCAGAGGATGTGCGCGATCGCGTTGAAGTCTTGCAATGGTTGTTTTGGCAAGTAGCTGGATTGGGACCGATGGCGGGACAGAACCACCACTTTAACAAATACGCCCCTGAAAAGATTGAATACGCTATCAATCGCTATGTGAATGAGACAGCACGCCTGTACGCTGTACTAGACAAGCGACTCACAGATAGGGAATTTATTGCAGGGGACTATACCATAGCGGATCTAGCTTGTTATCCCTGGATTGTACCCCACGAGAGTCAAAATCAGAATTTAGATAATTTCCCCAACCTGAAACGCTGGTTTGAGGCAATTAAAGCACGTCCGGCAACAATTCGTGCTTACGAAAAGGCGGAAGCATTCAAAAATCAAGCACTTGACATTGAAAAGTCAAGAAACTTTTTATTTAACCAATCAGCGGCAACAATTCAAGGTACAAATAAGTAAAGTTAAAAGCCTTGTGATGTAAGGATTGTGTCCTTCCTTGCCTCACAAGGCGTAGCTTGTTCTTTAACTGTATTTCAAATGTATTGCAAGTATTGATACTTGCAATGCAATATTTTTCTTTGTATATTGGGAGAACTATAATTCAGGAAGATAGATTGCAACGCAATAACGGGAGTAAAAATGAAGATGGATGCTCAAATCAACTTCCGCACGTCATCGGAGGTAAAAGCACGAATAACCAAGTTAGCAAAGAGTAAAGACATAACTCCTTCGCAACTGATAAATGAAATTGTTGCCGAGTTTTTGAATCGCTCTGAGGACGAAAAATCAGAGGTCATTGACTTGGGGAGCCTTCATAAGACGGTTGCTATTCACGAACAACGTCTGAAGGAGCTAGAAAAAAAATTGGCAGCCTGAGGGAAGAAAACGAATCTCTCAGGCGACAACGCGATCGCATTTTGCGAATTATGAAAGAAGACCCGCCTTCGTTACACGACGAGGCGGGTTAAGTTTTATTGTAATACATAAGCGTTACATTGCACCGCTTATGTATTACAATAGCAGGGGGTGCTTTGAGTGCTTTGAGATGAACTGATTCGGAGTTATTAGCGTTGGTCATATCAAGCTTGCTCAAACTGAGTTAAAACTTGCTCAATTTTTGGTTCCTGGATTAATTGGCGGCATCTCCTCCCAGCTTCAACGGCTTGACGCATGAGGCGATGACCTTCTATGTACTGACCTTGTTCAATGAGAGTCAGTGCTTGTGTGCTTAAGTCCCTAGCAGTCTTTGATAAAGATTTGATTTGCTCAGTGTCCATTTTCTTGCTCCGCAATTACAACAATGATTGCCTCGGCTTCTTCAAAAATTTTTTCGGCTCTCACCTCCAGCAAGCTAGCATCGGCATAATCCCCATTTTCTATCGCTTTATCGACTTCGCGGTATAACTCCTCAACTGTTCGTTGTAGCGAGACATAGGCACGGTTTAAAGCATTTTTCGTAGATTGTTTCATATGTCAGGTAGTCCAGTAACCGCCGTTCCCAAAATTATGACTACTCCTTTGACACAATTTGATTAGTATTGACATTATCTGACATAATCTGAAACGATTGACCGAAGCATCTTAAAGACTGATACCATTTCACTTTTTTGGTGATACAAATACGTGGGTACGGGCGAACGGCCGTTCGCCCCTACAGCAATTACATATGTATCAGGATTTTCGTGAAATGGTATGAGATGTTAATTTGACAAGGAATTGAGATTTTGGGGCAATTTTTGCTGCTGTTCAAGGTACAGTTAACAGTTAGCAGTTAACTGTCAACTGTCAGTAGTATGTTACCCTCGTATTCAGGACGGGGGTACTCATTACGTGTTTCATATGCGACCATACGTATTGGTCGTTAATAGTACCGTCGCTTGTTCAGATGAAATTTTTTATTGTCCACGCCCACCCAGAACCCAAGAGCTTTAATGGTGCATTGACCAATTATGCTGAAGAAGTATTAAAAGGAGCAGGACATGAGGTGATTATTTCTGACCTTTATGCTATGCAATTTAACCCAGTGTCTGACCGATGTAACTTTACTTCTCAGAAAAACCCTGACTTCTACAAACAACAAGCAGAAGAATTGTATGCTACTCAAGTGGATGGTTTCGCGCCAGATATTAAAGCGGAAATGGAAAAACTTGATTGGTGCGATGTCCTCATCTTCCAGTTTCCGTTATGGTGGTTTGGACTTCCTGCAATTTTGAAAGGGTGGGTTGACCGCGTGTTTGCAATGGGGCAAATTTACGGTAGTGGTAGGTGGTATGACAACGGGGTATTCAAGGGAAAAAGAGCCATGCTATCTCTGACGACTGGGGGTCCGTTAAGTATGTATACTGAGGTTGGTATTAATGGCGATATACAGACAATTCTCTATCCTATCAATCACGGAATTTTGCGCTTTGTAGGTTTTGATGTTTTACCTCCTTTCGTGGTGTGGGGTGTAAGTCAGATTAGTGATGAAAAACGTCAAAAGTATTTAGTGCAGTATACACAGCGTTTATTAACAATTCATGCAATGCCTCCTATTGTTTATCCCTCTGTTGCAGATTTTGATGAAAGCTTTCAACTCAATCCGTCAGAATTGAGTCGCTCTTTTGAGTAGGGCGTGGGGTGTGGGGTGTGGGGGGATACTTGTCAATTAAGCTAGTCGCATTTGTTGAATAATCGCGAGCAAAGTTAGGGCGATCGCTAAAACCAATGCAGTTATCCCAAGAGTGGGGATATTCCAATGTTTGACAGCAATGGCAACAAATGCCCAGACGATGACTCCTGTGTAAGCTATGTCTTGGTGTCGGATGGCGATCGCTGTAGCAATTCCCGCAGCTACTAACAGCATGATGACAGTCCAAGCTTCAGCAGATAAGCCCCAACCACTCCAACCTACAGAATACAAAGCACAAGCTACATTGACAATAGTTGCTACACTAATCCATCCCAGATAAATGCTAATAGGAATATGGACGCACCATTTTTTGGCACGAGATACAACTCTTCTGCCAATATCTAACCGCAGATAGATACCAATGAGGGGTAAAAGTATTCCCAACATGGCAATGACAGAAAGAAAAAACAGCCGAGAGAGAAAGAGATATACCCAGATAATTTGAGCAAGACAAGCAACTACCAATAAGTAGCCGATGTTACGTAAATCGGAATCTTGTCTTTGACTTGGGAGGAATTGATAGATTCCCAAAGCAAAAAGTCCCAGGTAAATCAATCCCCATATGGCAAAGGCATAATTGGCAGGTATAATTAGAACATTCTTGAAAAGAGTATTAGAAATTTCACCAATATTAAGTCCATTTAATGGAAAAATATTAGACAAAACATTGATTAAAAAAGCACCAATAATTGCAGCTAAAACAGCAAGCTGTCTTAGAAAGTCCTGGTTTAAGTGAGAGTCAGATTGCTGCATAAACGTGTCTGTACAACTTTACCAATCGTTGTACTCTTAGCTTAACGCTTTTGACCCCTACACCCCCACACCCTTACACCCCAAGACTTTCATAAGTCAGTTCGGAATTTTTCCAATGTGTTTCTTCCAAAAATTCATGAAATGTGGTTAGGAGTCCGGGGAATTCCTCGTTTCTCAATCGCTGAACATCGGCTTGATATCCTTGGTTGCGATACCACTGAATCAATTTAAATAGTTCTATTCGTAGAAAAAGCAAGAATATCCAAGCAGGAGTCTCTTTGTAAACAACAGGAGTCCCTTGTATTTTAGAAAACTCTTCCGCCATTTGCTGTGGAGTTAGCACATCGCCTGCTAGTTCAATTTCTTTCCCTATGTACTTGGAGGGATTTTTGATAACATGGGCAGCAACACGACCCATATCTTTTGTGGTAATGAGGTGTAAGGGTTTATCTGGCTGTATGGAAAATGGAAAGGTACCTTTGAGGATAGATGGACGGGTGTACTTCTTCCAAAACTCCTCCATGAATAAACACGCCCGCAACATTGTTGTTGGTAAGCCTGCTTCTTTAAAGACTTGTTCGACTTTATACTTTTGCTCAATGTGGCTGACTCCAGAATTTCTATCTGCACCACCTGCGGAGTTATACACCAAATGCTTAATATCGGCTTTTTTAGCGACTTGTGCAACTCTGTTTGCTCTTTCGACTTCTTGTGGATCGGGTTTGGCGGAGTCTGGCGTAGTGGCGTGACAGTAAACAGCAGAAATTCCCCTCATAGCTGCTTCTAGCGAAGCTTCATCATCTAAGTCTGCCTCAACAAGTTCGATTCCTGCATCATTCATCATTGCTAAGGATGGGCGGTTGAGGTCTATTTTTCTGGTTATGGCTCGCAGGTTAGTCATTCCCTGTTCGAGAAATCCTTTGACTGCATTGCTTCCTGTACCGCCAGTAACTCCTATAAGTAGGACTTTATCAATGTTCATTGAGTGTCTGGAGTCTTAAAAACTTTCACTTCTGGTTTAATTTGAACATAGTTCTTATATTACCTCTGAACAAAGTAGGAAAATACCAAAAATGAATAACACACTGATTTTTGAGCGATTGTGGGGTATTACAAACCAACTGAGACAGAAACTAGAGACTCGTTTTGAGCTAAGTCTAGACCCATCTACACAGAGTCTACAAGAGTATAGCAGTTCTGATGGCAATGTGAAAGGAACGCTTCAGGCTTTTACTGGTCAAGAAATTGATTGGCTGGTACATTCACACCTTCGGAACCTCGGACAATCACAATTCAATACCATGCGTTTGACTGTGTGGTTAAATTCTTATATCCGCGTTCCTCATTTGGCTATTGAGTTAAGTGTATTGCCAAATGCCTTGTTTTATTACATCGATTACATACCCCGAACTGATTTAATTTGTGATTTAGAATACTTAGACCGTTACTATGAACCAGTTAACCAAACTTACTTGAGCTTGCAAGCTAACCCAGATTTGTCATTGTTTACGAGCAAAAACTTATATATACGCCAGTTTCAATCGCCTATTAGTTTATGCTATACTTGCTCTCCTACAGAGGATATGCTTAACTTAATTGAAACGCTGGCGCATGAAATGTTAGAACGCTGGCTTCTGTGGATCGATGAAGCGGAACCTGTATCGGAAGACGCAAGAACTGCTTTAACTGAACGGGATTTGTTTATGCGCCGTACCAGTGCTGAATGTGACCCAGGTAACAAGTTCGCAGCGCAGATTTTGGGTCAGGAATTAACCGATAAACTCGTGCGATCGCTCTGGGGTGGCGATCGCGTACAACAATAGCATAGGAGTCTAGAAACAACAGGGTATGCAAGCCAATCAAGACACTATCGACTCATTCCGCGCCTTAGCACTTCAGGTCATGTGTCACGCTCTCAATCAAGCAACTAACCGTCAGGAAGCTGGCTTGTTGATGCAGGATACAATCAACCGTTTGGGAAAACAAATTGCTGCTAGCATAGCTTTTATTGGCTTTGACTGTCGTTTAATTGTTTTACCCGAATACTTCCTCACTGGCTTTCCTATGGGAGAATCAATAGATGTTTGGGCAGAAAAAGCTTGTGTGGAAATGGCAGGTGCGGAGTACGAAGCCCTTGGTAAAATTGCCCAAAAGCATAGTATTTTTATTGCAGGTAACGCTTACGAACTTGACCCGAATTTTCCTAAGCTATATTTTCAAACTTGCTTTGTTATTGACCCTTCAGGTTCGGTAGTGTTGCGATATCGGCGTTTAAATTCCATGTTTGCTCCGACACCCCATGATGTTTGGGATAAGTATCTCGACTGCTACGGACTAGAAGGTGTTTTTCCCGTTGCGAAAACAGCAATTGGGAATTTGGCTGCATTAGCATCAGAAGAAATTTTGTATCCTGAAGTAGCAAGGTGTCTGGCGATGCGGGGTGCGGAAATTTTTCTGCATTCAACTTCAGAAGTGTATGGAAAAGAACGATCGCCCAAAGAAGCAGCAAAAATCTGCCGTGCTGTGGAAAATATGACCTACGTAGTTTCCGCTAACAGTGCAGGGATTACTAATAGTTCTATACCTAGTGCATCTACTGATGGGGGTTCTAAAATCATTGATTATCGAGGATTAGTCTTAGCTGAGACTGCTTCTGGAGAAAGCATGGCGGCTTTTGCGGAGATTGACTTGGCTGCTTTACGCCGCTACCGTCGCCGTCCGGGGTTAAATAACTTACTATCAAGACAGCGGTTTGAACTTTATGCAGAAAGTTACCGTCAGTCCCATTTCTACCCAGCTAATACTATGCTAAATAAAGAGGTAGAACGCAAACATTTTATTCAAACACAGCAAGAAACGATAGAGCGTTTAGCTAAATTAAAAGTTATTTAAGGTTTGGTTAATGGTTAATTGCTAATTGTTAATTGCTAATTGCTAATTGCTCTCAGTATCATTAATCATTAACCATTAACTATTAACTATTAACCATTAACCATTAGCAAAACTTATGTCTCAACAAATAGAAGTCCGTAACCCCCGGACTGGAAAGTTTGATTATGTGATAGTTCCACCACCTAAGAAGCTGCTGGCGCAACAGTGTAGCCGTTTGCGGAGAGGACAAAAAAGCTGGTCTCAACTTGGTTTGCAAGGACGAATTGACGCCTTACAACAGTGGAAGCAAGCTATTTTATCTGGGCGAGACAAACTGACAGAAGCTTTGGTTAATGATACAGGAAGATTATCGGTTTCAGCGTTGGAAATTGACTCATTCCTCTCTAGTATAGACAATTGGTGTAAATTAGCACCAGGAATGTTGCAAGATTCTCACAGAAATACCTCAGTTCCTTTTATTGAACTTCAACAAACAGCGGTTCCCTATCCTCTGGTTGGGGTGATTAGTCCTTGGAATTTTCCCCTATTGCTGTCAACAATTGATACTATCCCCGCATTGCTGGCTGGTTGTGCGGTGATTGTTAAACCCAGTGAGATTGCTCCTCGCTTTATGTCACCAGTGTTAGCAGCTATCAATAATGTTCCACAGTTACGGGATGTGTTAGCTTTTGTGGAAGGTGGAGGAGAAACTGGGGCAGCACTCATTGAATGTGTGGATTTAGTGTGTTTTACTGGAAGTGTTGCAACGGGGCGCAAAGTCGCTGAAGCCGCAGCTAAACGCTTTATTCCTGCTTTTTTGGAATTGGGAGGAAAAGACCCTGCGATTGTCTTGGAATCAGCGGATGTGGATTTGGCTTCATCAGGTATTTTATGGGGTTCTGTTGTCAATACTGGTCAATCTTGTCTCTCAATTGAGAGAATTTACGTTGCAGATGCGATCGCAGAGGAATTTATCGAACAACTGGTCGCTAAGGCGAAATGTTTAGATTTAGCTTACCCTTCGGTAGAAAGTGGGGAAATTGGTCCTATCATTTCAGAAAGACAGGCAGCAATTATCAGCGACCATTTGCTAGATGCAGTGGAAAAGGGAGCAATTGTTCACTGTGGCGGTGAAGTTGAAATGCACGGTGGAGGTTGGTGGTGTCGTCCTACAGTTCTCAGCCTGGTTGACCATTCGATGAGTGTGATGACGGAAGAGACATTTGGTCCTATTATGCCTGTTATGTCTTTTTCTACAGTGGAAGAGGCGGTTGAATTGGCAAACGACACAATTTACGGACTGAGTGCAGCAGTTTTTGCCGACACGGAAGCAGAAGCTATAGAAGTAGCCCGTCAGTTAGATGCAGGTGCTATTAGTATAAATGATGCTGGTCTCACTGCCCTTATCCATGAAGGAGAGAAAAATTCTTTCAAATTCTCTGGTTTGGGCGGTTCTCGGATGGGACCTGCGGCGCTGAAACGGTTTATGAGGAAAAAAGCGTTTCTGGTGAAAACCAAACCAATTCACGACCCTTGGTGGTTTGATTGTGAATTATGAATTATGAATTATGAATTATGAATTATGAATTATGAATTGGGGGGAATAGGGAGCGAAGTGTTGGGTTTTTATAGAAATGGGGAAAGGGGGAGAGTATAATCGGCAATTGAGAATCTAGAATTAAGAAAAAGGAGATATATTATGTCTTCAATTCGAGAAGAAATGCCTGTGCTTGCCCGTCATGAAGGAGATTGGGTGGGTGTGTATACAGTGGTAGATGTAGAAGGGAAAATATTAGATAAGCATGAGTCGCATTTAACTTGTCAGTTTCCGGAAGATGGTGCTTTTCCCTACTACCAAATCAATCGTTATAAATGGGCTGATGGTAAACAGGAGGAGCATCAATTCCCAGGAATTTATCGAGACAAAAAGCTGTGGTTTGATACAGAACGGATTGAAGGAAAAGCTTGGGAAGTAGACGATGCGACAATTATTTTATACTTTTCCTATAAGACAGTGCCGGGTATGTACTTGTATGAAATGATTAATCTCAGCCCTTGCAATAACTATCGTTCTCGCGTTTGGCACTGGTTTAATAACCATCAGCTTTTTAAGCGTACCCTCATTCGAGAAGAAAGGGTATAGGGTGACCGGGTGTGGGGTGTGGGGAAAATTTGTGTTTTTTATTCAAAAGTGGGTTGCAAGCGCTGCCCACGTGCAAAAATTTGCTAAATAAGTAAAAATTGTATAATACTTTTCTTGTAAGCGTTCAGCCGTCAGTACCGCAGCGTCGAGCTTTTATGAGCTATAGAGGTGTTTATAATGGGACTCAAAACGACTATAAAATCCAAGGGAAACAGGCTCTAAAGCTGACGGCTGACGGCTGAAGTGCTGAACGCTTACCTTTTCTTTAAGTAATAAAGTCAGAAAAAGTTATGACTGAAGTCAAGTCTAATCGTACAGTACGTAGGGGAAGAATTTTCCCTGAAATTCAGTGGACAGAAGAACAGAAAGCGCAATGGAGGGCTAAACAGCAGGCATTTCATCAACGCTGTAAAGTAATTTTTGACCGAGTGCAACCAGAGTTAATCAAAACCCATTACAACTGGTACATGACAGTTGAACCGGAAAGCGGTGACTATTTCATTGACAAAGATGAAATCGTTGCTATGAATATGTCTCGTCAGAAACATCCAAATGCTCCTTTTTTCCTCTTCAGAATTAATGAGACAGGGGTTTCCGGAACTATATGATTGAGGGCAGGTTCGGTGAACAGGACGAGTTATTTTTCGAGATTGAGTTAATTATTGCTGATGGATTAGAACTCACAGTAGATGTCTTGCTGGATACAGGTTTTTCTGGCTGGTTAGCAATTGATAAACAGGATTTAGAGGGATTTGGATGGGTTTATTTAGGTGAGCGAAGTATGATAATGGCAAAAGGAGAAGCTGATTTTGATATTTATGCTGGAAAGGTGAGAATAGAAGAACATGAATTTGATATACCTGTTCATGTTGGTACAGGATTAACGGAAGTATTACTTGGACGCCAATGGTTGAAAAATCGGCGATTGGTAGTGGATATATCATCAGGTCTATTAACACTTGGATAGTAAAACGTAAGAATTTAGCTATTAGCAAGTCAACAATCAGCAAATGTGATATTTTAGTCAGTTTACTAAATATTCGAGAATATAAATATGCTAAAAGGTTGTTTGCTAATAGCTGACTTTTCTACGTTAATATCTGAAATCTAAAATATAATCAGCAAGGAAAAAGCATGGCAAAATCGGACAAAATAAATTTCTCAACTCCTAGTGGGTTTCCAGAGTTTCTTCCAGGTGAAAAGCGGTTGGAAGTCTATTTACTAGATATTATTCGGAAAGTCTTTGAAAGCTATGGATTTACTCCTATTGAAACTCCCGCAGTAGAACGCTTGGAAGTTTTGCAAGCGAAGGGCAATCAGGGAGATAATATTATATATGGTATTAATCCTATCTTGCCTCCAAATCGACAAGCGGAGAAGGATAAAGCAGGGGAAAATGGTTCGGAAGCAAGAGCGTTAAAGTTTGACCAAACTGTTCCTCTAGCAGCATATATTGCTCGTCACCTCAATGATTTAACTTTTCCTTTTGCTCGCTATCAAATGGATATTGTTTTTCGGGGAGAGAGAGCAAAAGATGGTCGTTTCCGTCAATTTCGTCAGTGTGATATTGATGTTGTTGGGCGTCGAGAATTAAGCTTGCTCTATGATGCTCAAATGCCTGCTATCATTTCGGAAATATTTGAAGCAGTTAACATTGGTGATTTTCTCATTCGGATTAATAATCGGAAAATTCTGACTGGTTTCTTTAAGTCGGTGGGGATTCAGGAAGACAGTATTAAATCTTGTATAGGTATTATTGATACCTTGGAAAAAGTCGGGGAAGATAAAGTCAAAAAGGAATTGGAAAAAGAGGGGGCTTTAGCAGAGCAAACTGAAAAAATTATTGATTTTGTTAAGATTCATGGCACGGTTGATGAAGTTTTAGATAAACTGAGGTATTTTGCTCAATCTATGCCAAAAGCTGAAGAATTTCATCTTGGAGTGACAGAACTAGAAACGGTGATTGCTGGGGTTCGCAATCTTGGTGTTTCTGACAAACGCTTCTGCATTGATTTGTCTATTGCTCGCGGTCTTGACTACTATACGGGTACAGTTTATGAAACTAGTTTAGTAGGGCATGAAGCTTTGGGTAGTATTTGCTCTGGCGGTAGATATGAAGAATTAGTTGGGGTATTTTTGGGTGAGAAAATGCCTGGTGTTGGTATTTCTATTGGCTTAACTCGCTTAATCAGTCGTTTGTTAAAAGCTGATATTTTGAGTCCATTGTCTGCTACTCCCACTGAAGTGATGGTGGTGAATATGCAAGATGATTTGATGTCGGTTTACTTAAATGTGTCACAAAAACTCAGGAAAGCTGGTATTAATGTTGTGACTAATTTTGAGCAGCGTCCTTTGGGTAAACAATTTCAACTTGCTGAAAAACAGGGAATTCCATTGTGTGTCATTATTGGTTCTGAGGAAGCAACGGCCCAGAAAGCGGGTCTTAAAGATTTGCGATCGCGTGAGCAAGTGGAGGTATCTCTTGATAATTTGGCGGAGGAAATTAAACGAAGACTGATAATTAGACTAACTGGGGACTTTGCTGATTAATTACTCCCTTTGCACGCCTAAGATTACCTATAAAAAACCGCCTTCCCTCCGGGACACTTCGTGAACGCGTTCGCGTAGCGTCCCGGAGGGAAGAGAAGACGCCAAGACGCCAAGAACACTAAGGTTTAAGCGGTAATCTTAGACCAAAGGTTGTAAGGAAAGTTTATATGTTATTGGTAAACCATAGGTCGCAATCAACGACTTAAAAGTTTTGGTGATACACTTGTTCCTCATGAGCCCAGTTCATCTTTAGCACATGGTGCATATAAAGCGGGTAGAACTCACTAACTTCAAATCCTTTGGCGGTACAACCTCTGTCCCTTTACTGCCGGGATTTACTGTCATTTCCGGACCTAATGGTTCTGGAAAATCTAATATCCTAGATGCGCTACTATTTTGTCTGGGACTCGCCAGTTCTAAGGGTATGCGGGCGGATCGTCTACCGGACTTGGTGAACAATACTCAAAAAGCGAAAGGACGTTCTGCTCTTGAAGCTAACGTTACGGTGACGTTTGATTTGTCAGATTTAGTCATTGATGATGTACATCAGGTGACAGATAACACAACGGATGAGATGACGGATGAGGTAGTGGATGTAACGGATGAAGGGGAAGGGGAAGGGGAAGGGGAAGAGAAAGAGGAAACTGAAGAGGAGAAAAATCGTAGGGCGAAAATTCAAGCGAAATCGGGTGTTGAATGGAGTGTGACCAGAAGGTTGAGAGTCACTAGCCAAGGAACGTATACGTCGAATTACTACATTAATGGGGTTTCCTGTACTCTCGGTGAATTACATGAAGAATTAGAAAGATTGCGGATTTACCCTGAGGGTTATAATGTTGTTCTCCAGGGGGATGTTACTGGGATTATTTCTATGAACGCCCGTGAAAGACGGGAAATTATTGATGAATTAGCAGGGGTGGCGGCGTTTGACCGGAAAATTTCGCAAGCGAAGGGAACTTTAGATGAGGTGAAGGAGAAGGAAGATAGTTGTCGTATTGTGGAAACGGAATTAGTGTCACAACGCGATCGCCTCGCACAAGACCGTGCTAAAGCGGAGAAATACCAAAAACTTCGTACGGAGTACCAAGACAAACAACAATGGGAAGCCGTATTATCATGGCGCTCTCTACAAGCACAACAGGAAAAGTTAGTAGCGCAAATTCAACAAGGCGATCGCACTTCCACGGAACTGACAGCTCAACTCACCACCCTAAACGTAGAAATCGCCCAAAAAACAACGGAACTTGAGCAGTTAAACGCCCATGTCAAAGCATTAGGGGAAGAACAGCTTTTAGCAGTACAATCTACTCTTGCGACCCAAGAAGCAGAACGAAAGCAACTTCAACGTCAGCAAAAAGAAACAGAAACCGCTATCCAGGAAACGACCAAGCGTCAAGAACAAACCCAAACCGAAATTCAACAGCACCAGCAGTCTTTAGAAGAACTAGCACAACAGGTGGTTGTAGAGACCGTAAATTTACAATCTCTACAGCAGGAAAGAAATACAGCGCAACAAGAGTTAGATAATGAGCGCCAAGCAGCCGCAGAAATCGCCTCTGCTTCCGAA
The DNA here is from genome assembly GCA_035967975.1 of Scytonema sp. PMC 1070.18. GTDB lineage: Bacteria > Cyanobacteriota > Cyanobacteriia > Cyanobacteriales > Nostocaceae > Scytonema. The sequence goes on along the minus strand of JAWQFQ010000038.1, from coordinate 26,051 downwards.
GCCTGGGTACAGCAACAAACTGCTCTCAACCGCCAAATTGAAACCGTGCTGCAAACTGTGGAACCCCAACGCACGGAGCAAGCTCAATTGAGAGAACGAGATAATCAGCTACAGCAAGTTATTCAAGAAGAAACAGAGCTAGTTGAACGTTTAGAACCAGAAATTTCCGAAAAACAATCTCAAGCCACCCAGGTAGAGACGTTGTACGCAACATCTCAGCAGGGGGTCGAACAGCTAGCAGAAACCCTCTCCGCAATAGAACAAGAATTACAAATTCAGCAAGATACTCAAAAGCGTCTATTGCAAGAACAACGGGAAAAACAACGCCAGTTGGATAAACTAGAGGCGCAACAAGCAGCTCAGCAAGAAGTCCAAGGAACCCAGGCGAGTAAAGTTATTTTACAATCGGGTATGCCGGGAGTGTGTGGGATGGTTGTCCAGTTAGGACGGGTAGAACCCCGCTATCGATTGGCTTTGGAAATTGCGGCTGGGGCGCGTTTGGGTCATATTGTTGTGGAAGATGATAGCATCGCAGCCGCAGGAATTGAACTTCTCAAACAGAAACGTGCTGGTCGTGCAACTTTTCTACCATTGAATAAAATTCAGGCTCCCAAGGTTACCCAAGATTTTACGCTGCGTTATGCGGATGGTTTTGTGAACTACGCAGTGAATTTGGTTGAGTGCGATCGCCGCTACAAGGACGTGTTTAACTATGTCTTTGGAAACACGGTGGTTTTTCAAACTCTCAACCAAGGGCGGAAACATATGGGTCTGTACCGGATTGTCACATTGGATGGGGAATTGTTAGAAACCAGTGGTGCGATGACTGGTGGTAGCATCACTCAGCGATCGTCACTGCGATTTGGAACAGGAGAGAGTGGGGAATCAGAGGAAGCTGCTCATTTGAAAAGTCGCTTGGCTGACATTGAGCGAGTTTTGGAACGCTGTAGCGAAGCAATAAGTTCCCTGTCTGTAAGGGTAAAAAGCTTAACACAAGAAGTGACGGAAGCACGACAGGCGCGGCGAGAACAACAGCTACACTTGGAACAGCTGCAGAAAGAAATTAAGAGCTTGACAGCGCAATTGGAAGGAACTCGGTCTCAATTGGCTCAAAATCAAGAGAGATTGACAACTGCTCAAGCCCGGTTGGAGATTTTGGATCGGGATTTACCAGAACAAGAGCAACAATTGCAACAATTACGTCAAGCTTTGGCGGAACTAGAAGAGTCCCAAACTCCCCAAGAATGGCAACAAATCCAAGCGAGGATAAAAATTCAAGAGCAACAATTGCAACAACGGGAGACGGCGTTGAGAGATGCAGAACAAAGATTGAAAAATCTGGAAAGTCAGCAGCAGCGCTTACACGAAAAAATTCAGGAGAGCGAACATCGGCTTGAGGAGTACCGTCAGGAGCAAATTAACCAGCAAAACAGACTTTTAGCAGTTAGCAATCAGCTATCAGCAATTAGCACTCAAATTTCTGAAAGTCGGGTGGCTTTGAGTCAAATGGAGCAATCTCTGGGGGAAGAAAAACAGAAACGAGACGCCACAGAACAGGAAGTGAGATCGCACAAAGAGCGTCAACAACAACTAGAATGGGAGTTGCAAAAACTTCAAGAAACCCAGCAGACAAGGCAGGAGGAACTGAGCACACTACAAACCCAACTGCAAACCATGGGGGCGGAATTACCCAGCCCATTACCAGAAGTCCCAGATAAAGTCGATTTAGACGAGCTGCAAAAAGAACTGCGATCGCTAGCCAAACGCTTGCAAGCGATGGAACCTGTCAATATGCTAGCTCTAGAACAGTATGAGCGCACCCAAAAGCGATTGGAAGAGCTTAGCCGCAAATTACAAACTCTAGAAGCAGAACGTACCGAATTGCTGCTGCGGATTGAGAACTTTACCACCTTGCGCCAACGAGCATTTAAAGAAGCCTTCGATGCTGTCAATGAAAACTTTCAATCAATTTTTGCTACTCTTTCTGAGGGAGATGGTTACTTACAACTAGAAAATCCAGAAGACCCATTCAGCAGCAGTTTAAATTTGGTAGCCCACCCCAAAGGGAAACCAGTCCAAAGACTTGCGTCTATGTCTGGAGGAGAAAAATCTCTGACTGCGTTAAGTTTTATTTTCGCACTGCAACGCTATCGTCCATCTCCGTTTTACGCTTTTGATGAAGTAGATATGTTTTTAGACGGGGCAAACGTAGAACGATTAGCTAAAATGATTAAGCAACAGGCACAGCAAGCACAATTTATAGTTGTAAGCTTGCGCCGCCCAATGATAGAATCAGCCGAACGAACAATCGGCGTGACTCAAGCCAGAGGAGCTTATACACAAGTTTTGGGTATTAAGCTACAATCTGACCAAACTACTGCTTGAGTTTTTGTTAATAATAGTGTATAGACAACCGGATTCGAGATCAGGACTCGGTATATAATGACCTCTGAACAAACTATTAGACGTTCCGATATTTTAAACACTCAGGTAATCACCCGCGACAACGGCAAGCGGCTTGGAATCGTGAGCCAAGTTTGGGTAGATGTAGATCAGCGAGAGGTTGTGGCTCTTGGTTTGCGAGATAGCCTGATCTCCGTTTCTGGGGTGCCACGGTATATGTATCTCAACAGTATCATCCAAATTGGTGATGTTATCCTAGTTGAGAACGAGGATGTGATAGACGATGTTGAAGTAGAAATATACAGCAACATCATCAATTGGGAAGTGATCACAGAAACAGGTGAGATATTAGGTAGAGTCCGGAGCTTTAAATTCAACGCCGAAACAGGGAAGCTTTATACCATTACAATAGCGTCTTTGGGACTACCCCAAATCCCCGACCAATTTCTCAGTACCTACGAAATTTCAGTAGAAGAAATCGTCAGTACGGGTCCTAACAGATTAATCGTATTTGAAGGAGCCGAAGAGCGAGTAACTCAACTAACCGTTGGTTTACTGGAACGCTTGGGTATCGGTAGAGCACCTTGGGAACGAGAAGATGTAGAAGACTACGGCTATGCTTCTCGCACAGTCGCACCAAGCAATCAACTACCCCCCGGAGTTCCACTAGAGCAACCAAAGCCAAGAATCGCTCGCGCACCCGAACCTGTTGTTGAAGAACAATGGGACGAAGACTACTACGAAGAAGAACGTCCTCAGCGTCAAGTTATGAGGGCGAGACCATACGAGCCAGTAGAGTACGAACAAGAGGAAGAAGATAACTGGAGTGAAGCAACCGGTAGAGATAAATATCAAGCACAACCGATATACGACGCTCAACCTTACAACAGCAACAACAGCAATAAGTCCTACTCCAGCGAGTACAGCGATTACGACGACGATCTAGACCGTGATGCTTGGGATGATGAGCCACCAAAGCCAATCAATATTCCTAAGAAAGTTAAAGAAAGACAGCCAGAGTACGAGGAAGAAGGCGGTTATTAATCTCCCATCCTCAATAAATCTCTTGTGGTACGTCTGTCTCAGACGTCACAGATTCAAAGAACGGGCGGGAAGCTCGTTACAAATTCAAAACACGGGCGGGAAGCTCGTTACAGGTTCAAAGCACGTCTGTCTCAGACGTCACAGAATCAAAGAACGGACGGGGACGTTCGTTACAGATTCAAAGCACGGGCAGGGAGCTTGTTAGGACTTACGCACTGTACAAATTGAACATTATGTGTATAACGGAATAATGGTTATTTCAGATGAGTAGGGGCTCTCGGCCGTTCGCCCTTACAACTTGAAACAGGTACGGCGATCGAGCTTGTGAAGTGGAAAAATCAAAGCTTCAGATGCTAGAAATGGCTGCCGCATATTTGATAATTTCTGTCAATGCGTAAGTCCTACTTGTTACAAATTCAAAGGACGGGCGGGGACGCCCGTACCACAAGATGGATAATTTATTTCTTGGAAGTCCCCGTACAAAGGGTGTGGGTAATTACCGCTTTTCTGGGAAATGTGCCCAAGTCCAATCAGTTCCAGCATAGCTTTTTGACTGCACAAGGTTATAGGAATAATGGAGGTTTTCGCCTGTCAAATCTGTTCGGTATCCGCTGTGGAAAAATTCACCGTAGGGGTCGTTTACCCAAAATCCAGTTGCATCATATCCACGTAGAACCAGAATGTGTCCAGCCTCAGTAAATTTACCAGAAATAATGACAGGCTGTTTGTTCGCTAGATGCAGCTTGACTTCATCCCAGGTTGCATCCATTGTGAATTCATCAAACACACCATATTCGATGAATAATCGCCGCAAATGCTCGTGAACATGGCGGTCCCATCCTTTACGTTCAACAAATTGAAAGAGTTCATCTTCAAGTTGTTGATTGGGGTTTTGAGAACGAATATTGTAGTAGTATAAGCACATAGCAACGCTCGTTACGTTGCAAGTCCCCATTGGCTTGAATCTATTATCAAGTTGGCTAAACCAAGGTACTTGTAAGTTAACTTTCTCTGGAAGTTTGTCTCCTGTTTTGTATTCGCCAATGATTTTTAGACCGTCGTCGCCAATTAATTCAAGATGATTTTTGTAGGCTATCCAAGTTTTTCTACCAGCAAGGGAATCATTCATTAATGTAAATTTGACGTGTTTTTCTATCTCTAGATAAGATTGAACTTCAAATTCACTCCCCGCTTGAACATTAATTTTTTCGGTATCAGGTAATTCGGTAGAAGGTACAGTAGTTTGTTTGAATACTGTATTGCTAGTCACAACAAGTTTCATGGTAGTTCACCCTGATAAATTTGATGCATGAGTGTTTAAAAGAATGTCTCACCCGTCATTGAGCAAGGACGGGCGAAGACGCGCACCCCACAAGATGGATAATTTATTTCTTGTTTCTTGGAAGTCCCGGAGCAAATGATATGTTTATTCTCAATATTACTTATATGCTTTTGAACACGTCATCGTAGGGAAAATACTTACTTTTAGCTCAAAGACCAAGCCACAGCTTTTGGTAAGATAATTTTTACTAAAAGTTTATATAATTACACACTTATGAAATTAGTGCAGAGATAACTATACATAAAAATCAGTATTGCAATCTATAGTCACTAAAATCAAATGTCATTTTTAATACTTTGATTGAGTAGAAGCGATCGCAACACTACTCGCAATACTTGTCGGTTAAGGGGAAATTAGGAACCCGGTATCTTCAAGATACCGGGTTTGGTGGTACCTCAACGATTGTTAACCGAACAGTATTGACACTACTCGGAAAGAGCGAAAAAGAGAAACCCGGTAACTCCTGCGAAACCGGGTTTCTGGGGCTTCAACTGTTATTAACCGAACAGTATTGTTTTCGGTCCACACAACAAGAAACTTTGGGACATTTTTCCATAAAGCCAGCTATGATGTACTTGCAATACCATATGACTGACATAAAAGAGATGGTTCACTTTTCTTTAGATTCATCACCCGAACTGCTTTTTACCTCCTTCAAATGGTAGGTTTATTTCCGCCGTCCTGTACTAGTGAAAAAATACTTATTGAGTTAACAGGCAATGGAAAGGCAATATAGGGTAAAAGGGCAAAAAAAGCTCGCTGTCGGCGTGAATCCTGCGTAAATCCTTAAATTTCTGTGAAACTTACATATTTTAGCCAATTGGATACCGCCACAAAAATGAGTCATAGTTTAGCACAAAAGCTTCGCGATGGAACACATGAGTCTCACACCACAATCGAAAACATGGGATTCATGAAATGTTTTGTTAAGGGAGTTGTTGATAGAGACTGCTTTGCAAAATTCTTAAGTAACTTATATTACATATACAGTGAATTAGAAACAGCATTAGAGCATCATAAAGACCGTTCGGTCATTCGTGCTCTATACTTTCCCGAACTGAATCGTAAAACTAATTTGGAGAAAGACATGGAGTTTTACTACGGTCGGGAATGGAAAATGAAAATTGCTCCTTTACAAGCTACCCAAAATTACATTTCACACATTCAAGAATTGTCTGCTACATCACCAGAATTATTGATTGGTCACGCCTATACTCGCTATATGGGCGATCTTTCTGGCGGTCAATTGTTACAAAAAGTGGCTCAGACAGTCTTGAATCTTTCAGGTTATGAAGGAACATCTTTTTACAATTTTGAGCAAATTCCAGATACGATAGCATTTAAGAATAAGTATCGTCAAACATTAGATTCACTAACAATTGATGAAGCCACTACAGACAAAATTGTTGCAGAAGCTAACAACGCATTTCGCTTCAATATGCAAATAGTACAACAGTTAGAGGAAGCCATCATCAAGACGATTGGTTACGCTACATTTAACTCTCTAACTAAGTAGCTATCAGCTATCAGCTATCAGCTATCAGCCATTAGCCATTAGCTGATAGCTCAGTGCTAAAAGCTTATTTACACTTATTGAAACTATTGGAAGCAACTCGATGGTTTTTCAAATTCCTGGTGTCAAATTTGATTTCGATCTCATCAAAAAGTATGATACACCCGCACCTAGATACACGAGCTATCCACCAGCTACTGAATTAACTGAAACCTTTACTGCTGGGGATTTTAAAGATGCGATCGCTACTTCAAACACAAGAAAATCTCCGCTCTCTTTGTATTTCCACATACCTTTTTGTCAAAGTGCTTGCTACTTTTGTGGTTGTAATGTGGTAGTTTCTAATAATAAGAATATTGCCGAACCTTACGTAGAATATCTGCTTCAAGATATCAGTAATACAGCCAACTTAATTGACTCAGACAGAAAGGTAGTGCAAATTCACTGGGGTGGAGGAACTCCCAATTACCTAAGTACTCAACAGGTACAACGTTTATGTACAGGTATTACTAAACACTTTGATATAAGTTCAAGTGCAGAAATTTCAATTGAAATTAATCCTCGTTACATAGATAGGGACTACATTTTCTTTCTGAGAGACATTGGCTTTAACCGCATCAGTTTTGGGATACAGGATTTTAATCCTCAGGTTCAAGAAGCGGTGAATCGCATCCAGCCACAAGAAATGCTATTTGATGTCATGAGCTGGATTAGACAAGCCAACTTTGAAAGTGTTAACGTAGACTTAATTTACGGTCTACCCTATCAAAGCGTTCAAACGTTTCAAGAGACGGTAAGAAAAACCATTGCATTAAACCCAGATAGGATAGCTGTCTTTAACTTTGCTTATGTACCCTGGATTAAACCCGTACAGAAAAACATTCCCAAGGATACATTACCACCAGCACAGGAAAAGTTAGAAATCTTGGAAATGACTGTTGAGGAGTTGACTTCCAAGCAGTATCTGTTTATTGGTATGGATCATTTTGCCAAGTTGAATGATGAACTCGCTCATGCTCAACGCGATCGCTCCCTCAAGCGCAACTTCCAAGGATACACAACTCAAGCTCAATCGGAACTTTTTGGGTTTGGTGCGACATCTATCAGTATGTTGGAAGACACCTATGCCCAAAATCACAAAAACTTAAGGGATTACTATAAAGCAATTGATGCAGGTATCTTACCAACCAGTCGAGGTATCAAACTCACTGGAGATGATATTCTTAGACGAGATGTCATTATGAGCATTATGTGTCATTTCCAATTACACAAGCAAGACATCGAAGACAAATACCAAATCAGTTTTGATGAGTATTTTTACTTTGAGCTAGAGCAGTTAAAGTCTTTAGAAGTAGATGGATTGGTAAAGCTATCCAAAAACCATATCAGTGTGACAGAAATCGGAAGGCTTTTGGTAAGAAATATTGCTGTCATATTTGATACACATATTAGAAAACAGGAAAAACATTTTTCTCGTGCTATTTAGTAGCACTTGGGGTGCATGGTATGGGGGAAGAGTTTTGTTAAGGGATTTCCAAAAAATCAATTATCCATCTTGTGGAGCGGGCGTCTCGCCCGCCTCCGCGAGTTCACAAGCGAGGACGCCTCCGCGAGTTCACAAGCGAGGACGCCTCCGCGAGTTCACAAGCGAGGACGC
>JAWQFQ010000038.1:14082-17992 GCA_035967975.1 Scytonema sp. PMC 1070.18 | reverse complement strand
CTCCGCGAGTTCACGGGCGAGGACGCCCGTACCACAAGAAATTTTTAAAGACTTTTTTATTTGGAACTCCCTAATTCACCCAACGTCTTTGCGTCTTTGCGTGAGTTTTAATGATAACCGTTTAACCGGACATGATATTACCGTAAGCTGAACTTCAGGTTGAGATTGGGTCTGGAGAGCCAATCCCCAACTCTTGGAGTTTGTTTTTAACATCTTTCCATTCCGTACCGCAGTAGTGGTATTTTTTATCTTTAATGTCCGCTATATAGAAGCCGGAGATTCCACCATTGATTCGTCGAAGTTCGCGAGCAACTTCTTTCATAGTTGTGCCGAAAACAGCAAATAAATCCTTTTGCTCAAGAATAGGAACATTATATAAATTAACAAATACATCGCCTCTAGTAAAATGCCAAGTGTCTTTTCTACGTACAACCAGTCGATAATGGACTGGATAAACAATAGTCCCTAATTTTACCATAAACTGTGAACGACAATAAACGAACAGGTCAAAGAAAAGTTTTTCAAGTTATATTAGGAGAAAAGCCCCTAGAAGATATTCTAGGAGCTGTAAGGTTAGTTAGTTACGGTCATTATCAACTTCTTCTGGTTCTTCCTCACTCATATCCTCTAAGTTGTCTTTGACATCATCAGAGTTTATGAGATAGGTTTCGTCGTTTACCATGTCGCGTTTTTCCCATAACCCAGATAGCAACTGCAGAAAAACTCGTACAGGGTTAAAGAAAGTTTGATGACCGTTACCTTTATTGTTTGCCAATAATTTCATCACCTCCTTTTTTTAGCAACAATAACTGGGAATCTTCATTCCCAGTCGAATCATCGTAAACTACTTGTAGAAAAAACTTAACTATTTTCACAGACATTTAAGAAAATACTATGTTAAATCCCATAGGTTAATCCTTACGGGCATTTCTTAATAACTGTATGAAGACAGTGAAGACATTTAACAGAATCAACTCCCCGTCTAAGTTTAATTCTTCACCGCTGCTAAAATAAATGTGATTGCTGCTTGAGTATGTTTTTCTACCATTTCTGGATTCAGCCAATCAATTTCAGGGTTCAAGTGTCTCCAGTTTTCATGCACGGTGAAATAGAAAATGCAAACGCTAAGGATATGAGTCAACGTTAAGAAGGGGTCAACTGAACGAAAACAGCCTTCTACCATACCACGCTCAAGGACTTTGAGAAGGTGTCCGTGTAAGCTCTGTACATTACCTTGCTTGAAATACGCACCTTGATTTTGACTGGCTTCTTGAAACCAGAGCATTTGACGGTGGGGATTCAAGGCTTCGTATGTAATTGCGCTTCTAATGATTTGCTTGAGCGCATCTTCAGGTGACAAATGGTCGAGGTTGAGCTGCTCCAACATCGTCTGGACCTCATTGATTGGGCGTTGTAAAACAGCTTTATACAACCCTTCCTTATTTTCAAAGTAGTAATGCAGTGTGGCGGTTGTCACGTGAGCACGGTCTGCGATCGCTCCCATCCGAGCACCTTTTAAACCGTGTCTTGCAAACTCCAACTCTGCAGCGTCCAAAATGTGCTGCTGCGTCAACTCCGCATCACGTCCCTGTCGCACTGATTTGATACCTCGTTTGACCGAATGAACCACAATTGCATAACTTTTCATGAACTTTCTTATAGTAACAAGGTTTTTCGTTATGGCAGCGAGCCGCTCATGTCAGATTGAATTGACAATATTCTGGCTACTCAATATACTGACTAATTAATTAGTAAGTTAACTGTGAGTCATCAATGAACAAGCTACAAGGTGGACCCTGGTTGTTAGCACATCGTTCTATGTTGAAAACCAACAGGCTGATGAAAGTCTCCCTTTACGGTAAAGACTACGTACTTTGGCAGGATAGCAACGGTAAAATCAGTGGCTTACCAAATGCTTGTCCGCATATGGGTGCTATGTTATCTGAAGGGTGGTGTGCATCTAAGCTAGATGGTAACAGTCACATTGTTTGTCCATTTCATGCTCTAGAGTTTGATAGTCAGGGCTGTACAGTATTACCTGGTTCTCACAAATCAACAAAATCTTTGATGCAGCCTCTGCAATTGATTGTTCAAGGAGATTTTGTCTGGTCTTACGGTGGATATGAACCAAAAATTCCGATTCCAACGATTTTGGATGAGATTGCAGAGGAATATGAGTTTGTTGGGTTTACAGGCGATCGCAGTATTCAAACAGATTTTTTAACTTTGTTACTGAATATGCACGATTACAACCATCAAAATGGTACTCATCGTAAATTATTCGAGATTGAAAGTGTGGAGTTGAAGCAGTTTATTGACGATGGTTTTCACTCCCATGCCTACATTGCTCAACTCCGCAAAAAACCCACCCTACAGGATATTCTAAAAAATCCTGGATTCTTAGCCATGCCACAAGTACTAGAAGCACATTTAGAAAACTTCTTTCCGTTCATGGGAATGGTACATGGCGATAGTCCGCTTTTAAGCCTCAAGGAATGCCATTTTTACATTCCAGAATCAGAAACTCACTCCCGCGTTTTTGTGCTGATGTTTGTCAAAGCAAAAACTCCTATAGCCCATTTAATCAAACGAAATCTTCTGCGGTTAGTTGAGATTGTTATTCAGCAAGACGCTGATATTTTAAGTAAAATCTATACCAACACGCCTCAGAAAATTAAGCTCAACAACGAAGTTGGAATGGATTGGGTGCGGCGAAATTTCGAAAGTTTTCCAACGCTTGTTGAACCAACTCTCTCCCGATAACAGTCTACAAAATTTATAATCTCTACATTCTTTTTCACCAGATGCCTATTGTATTTGGAAAATATAGATGTGCAATTGTAGTCATCTATATATAGAGCGAGATGACCAGTTATTCATCATATTACTATAGAGTTTGCTCAAAAGTATCCAAAGATTGATTTTGATGTAAGTCACGCCCCTTCTCCTGACGGAGACGCTACGCGAACGGGGAAGTCAAAAATCACGCATTCACGCATTCAAAAGTAAGAACCCCATAAATAAATTTAGGGGCTTGTAATAAGGACGCCGTATTTCTCGCGCCTACTCGATGAAATACGTTTTTTATTTCTCCATAAATAAATTTAGGGGCTTGTATCCTTTTTTATTTTTTTGAATGCGTCAGCTTTTCTCTCTTCTGCTTCTATATTGCTATACGGTTGTAATGTCGCAGATGGAGAAGTTGGAAGAGCCTTCTTAGCACATTTTCACCAGCTTACTGGGGCAAACATTGCAGCATCTGCTAAACGCACTGGTAGTGCTGAAAAGGGAGGAGACTGGGAATTAGAAGTTACTATCGGCAACATTAAAAGTTCTTTAGCTTTTCCAAAGGCAGTGAGAGAAGCTTATTCCTCAGTGTTGGCAATTGTGATTGACCCCTTAATAGGCCTCACTTTGACAGAGGGGGATAATAATCCAGTTAACTTAACAGTCGGCATTGACTTGGGTCTTGATCTCCTTGGTGTGCCAATTACTACTTTAGCCGATGCCACCATTACCCTTGACCCCGACAATCAGATTGACTTAGGGAATGGGGCTGGTAATCCTGTCAGTGTGACTATTGCTGCCGGAAGTACTGCCGCCAATATCCAAACTATTCCCGTCCTCGCCGTGAATGACGGTGTCACAGAAGGCAATCATACTGGCACAATTAGCGCCACGATTGCAAGCTCTAACCCGGTTCTCAACGCCTTACCTGGAGTGAGTGTGACTGCCAATATCAGCGATCCACTGTCAGTTCCGGTACTGAGTCTGACTCTACCGAATACGCCATTGACAGAGGGGGATAATAATCCAGTTAACTTAGCAGTCGGCATTGACCTGGGTCTTGACAGTCTTGGTGTGCCAATTACTACTTTAGCCGATGCCACCATTACCCTTGACCCCGACA
>JAWQFQ010000038.1:0-13982 GCA_035967975.1 Scytonema sp. PMC 1070.18 | reverse complement strand
CGATTGCAAGCTCTAACCCGGTTCTCAACGCCTTACCTGGAGTGAGTGTGACTGCTAACATCAACGATCCACTTACAGGAGGTACTGGTGGCACTGATAGCACAGGAGGTACTGGTGGCACTGATGGCACAGGAGGTACTGGTGGCACTGATGGCACAGGCGGTACTGACTCAATCACACCCCGCTTGATACAAAATCCAAATGATTTCTTCACTATACAAGGGCCTTCTGGACAAGAAGTTGTACTGGAGTTTGACCTTAGCTCAATTGATACAAACTTTATCAACGAAGTTGGGGTTTACGTTGTTGATGACGCTCAGGGAACCATTAATGGTATTGCCCCTGGATCTCCCGGTTATTTAGAAGCTGCGCTAAAAAATGCACAACCAATTTTTTCCGTGCTTCCAGATACTAGTAGTTTGCTCAAAGATGCTAATCTGATGCGTAATTTAAGCTTTGAAGCAGGCACAAACGTGGGCGTCTACTTGGTGCAGGATAGCACTGCTTCTGAGGCGCTGGCTAACATTATGGCTGGGGTAAAACCTCCAAGTGTTTTCTTAAATTCGCCCTCATCCAATCCTAACAGTACTGATTATTTAGAAGTATCAGACTTAGGTGATGGACTTTTTACTTTAGGTTGGCGCGATCAATCGGGTAATCAAATATTCAACAACAATGTGCTGTCTGCACAAGCCACAACACAAACAAGCCTCCCTGTAGGAACACCGCTCCAACCATCAACACAGTTAGAACTCATTGACGTACGAGATCAAGCAAATCAGGTGATTGATTTGAACTTTAGTGTTAATAGCGAAGCCGCGTATAACAATACTATAGGTTTTTACGTAGTTCAAGATGCACAGGGCACGATTATAGATGATTTGACAGGAGCGACACTTAATCCTGGCGATATGAATTACGCAGAAGTTGCGCTTCGACAAACGGCATTTGTTTCCGAACTGGGAAGCAGTCGCCAAGTGTCAGGTTCACAGCAGTTGAATGGTGGAACCATTTATGCACCTTACATTATTGCCAACGGCACTCTCAATGAATTTTTAGGGTCAAATCCCTTGAACCAAAATACCCAACAAGCCCCGCTTGCTTATTTTGCCTTCCAAGGGGCGAATCCCGATAAACTTGACCACATTCGTTTACTTGGCAATAACACTTTTGGTGTTGAAGATTTGTTTGGCGGTGGCGATAGAGATTACAATGACATCGTTTACCGAGCTGATGTAAGTGTCAGTATGGTTGTTTAAGGATTTCCTAGAAATGAATTATCCATCTTGTGGGGTGAGCGTCAAAGCCCGCCCCCGTTCAGTGAAGGCTCGTGTCGCTCGTACCACAAGAGATTTTTGAATACTTTTTTATTTGGAAGTCCCTTATATACTTTGCACGGGAACAAACTGAGCTTTCGATTCAGCTAGAATCTATGAGCTATAAGTTTTTGGCTGAAAGCTGATACGCGATGTGCTGACCGCTTCAAGTATACCGAGAAGGGATTAAGTGCGGCTGTATTGAGAAGTTTTGTAACAAACGGGTCAGGGATAGGTTAAAACATTGTTGTTCGGTGAAACAGAGTCAAATCAAATAACTACACTTTGATTTGGTTTTCTTCCGGACAAGACTGCAAACACCCAGAAAAATTTTGCAAGCTAATTTTACTGTCGCTCAAAAATTACGCAGATGAGACTACGTATTTTATTAATCAGCGCCATCAGCATCATGTTGCTGTCATCCCCAGCATCCGCAGCACGACTGCAATCTTGGCGCTTTGATCCTGCTAAAAATCAACTCGATCTAACCACAGATACGGGAGTACGACCAGAAGCTTTTTTACTCAGTAACCCGACTCGACTTGTTATTGACTTACCGGGAACAAGCAGTATAAAAGAGAGTACTGTTCGCAAACAGTATGGAGCAGCTGTTCGAGAGATTCGCATTGGAAAACCAGATTCCAAAACAACCAGAATGGTGATTGAATTGGCACCAGGTTACACCGTTTCTCCCGAAAACTCACTTATTAAGGGCGATTCTTCAACCCATTGGATAGTTAAGTTTACATCCATTGACCGTGCAAACACCAATGATGCTTTAACTAACACATCTGGTGAAGATAAGATTCCCATCCAAATTAGTAATGATTTTACATTTGCCGGGGTTGTTCCTTTAAATAAACAAATGTCCCAGCTGTACAACCAAGTCAAAACGTTGATGAATCGCTACAGCTTCCTATCACCTGGAATGTTTTTCTTAGATTTAGAAACAGGGAACTATTTAGACATTTATGGGGAAAAAGTGTTTCCTGCTGCTAGCACCATCAAATATCCTATTTTGATTGCTTTGTTTCAAGAAGTAGATGCTGGTAGAGTTAAACTGAATGAAACCTTAGTACTACGGCGGGACTTAAAAGCAGAACCTGAAGGTTCGGGAGTGTTACAATTCAAACCAGTGGGAACTAAACTTAGCGTGTTGGAAACCGCCACTAAGATGATTACCATCAGCGACAATACTGCTACTAACATGATTATTGACCGTTTGGGTGGTAAAGCTAAATTAAATCAGAAATTCCGCAGTTGGGGTCTGCAAAACACTGTCATTCGTAATCTATTGGGCGACTTTAAAGGAACAAATACAACTAGCGCTAAAGATTTAGTCAGACTATCAGTATTGATGGATAGTGATAAATTATTAAGCAAATCAAGCAATGCTAGAGTTTTGAAGATCATGCAAGGCGTTAAAAACAGACGGCTGTTACCCGCCGGTCTTGGTAAAGGTGCAGTTATTGCTCACAAAACAGGAACTCTTGGTGTTCTGATTGGGGATGCAGGTATTATTGAGTTACCAACAGGTAAGCGCTATTTAGCAGGGATTTTTGTGAAAAGACCATTTGGCGATGCAAGAGCAAGAACATTTATTAGTCAAGTCTCTAAGCTAGTTTATGGCTATATCAACCAACAACAACAAATAACTCAACAGTCATAGGAACCAATACTGCAAGGGAAGCGCGACAATTAGAAACCCGGTAACTTTTACGAAACCGGGTTTCTGGCAGTGCTAGTAACAGTAGGGCGATCGCGTCGATACCTTAAAATCCCATTACCCGTGGCTAATTACCTGACATCTTCAACCAACCAAACATCATATCTACTGTTAAGTCTAAGTCGATATTCTCTAATACTGACAAGCGATCGCTACCTAATAATAATTCTGGTTGTTGACTTGGTCGAAAGACTAAAAGAGACCGATCTGCTGGATCGATTAACCATCCTAGCTGACAACCATGTTGTAAGCAATAAAGAATATTCCCAGTTACCCGATTTGAACTTTGTTCTGGGGAGAGGATTTCAATTGTCCAATCTGGGTACAATAAAAAATCATTATCGACTTCCCCATCGGCATTAAAGGGAATTCTTGACCATTTGAAAACTGCTATATCAGGTACAATGGATCGTGTACCAAAGCTGCAGCGCAATTCTCTTAAGGCATAAGCAATTTTCTGGTTTTCTGTGTTCTCGTTGATACTATTACAAAGCCTTAACTGTAAGCGGCTGTGTTTTCCTTTCGGCATTGGCTTTTGTACAATCTTGCCGTTGATGTATTCTAGGCTTGGCTTTGTTTCTGGGAGCTTCAGAAATTCTCCCAAGCTTTGTGTTGGGGTACTTGTAACTGTCATGGCTCCTGATTTTTTGGGTAAATATTATCTAATTCTAGCATTAGGGTTGGGGATTTCCTTAAGATTACCCAAGTTTTACCGGGACAGTACGCAAGCGATCGCGTGGTCTTGAAGCATAAAACTGACCTGCACTTTTTACCTACTCATGGCAAATATTTGTTCAGCCGTGAGGGGTAGATTGGGAAACAGCTTGGATTCAATCCGCTCTTGTCCTCTATATATTTTACTTGGTAGGTATTCACTATCGTCGAGTTGATAAATCGTAATTGTAGGTTGTTTGGGCGAACCGATGTAGCGAATCCCTCCGTATGCGGCGTAATCTACAATCCAATACTCACAAACGCCTAACTCCTCATATTCAGCGAGTTTTGTAAGATAGTCATCTTTCCAATTATTGCTGACTACCTCAATGATTCCAGGAGGCGGAATGTAAGCAGCCGCAGAAATAGAGCTACCTTTCATTCGTTGCCACTCAAGTTTTGCAAAAATCACTATATCAGCTTTGCGGCTTTTTTCCTTCTCTGGTGGTTGTATCTTGAGACGAATTTGCTTGGATTGTCGGCAGACATAGGGTAAATCTAACTCTAGACAGTGGGTTTCAAGGTAGGCGCAAAGCCGCTCTATCAAATCCTCATGGTTGGCATTTGGTTCGGATAATGGCACGGGAACTCCATTGATTAGTTCAAAGTCCCTGCCTGAACCATCATCCCAGGTCAGGAATTCTTCAAAAGTCAGTGGCTTGGTGATTGCTGCGTACATGACGATCGCTTTATATCTAACTTCTGAAATCTCTATGTAGCTATATAATTTTACTTGCTTTTTATAGAAAAGTACGAATTAAGGAACCGCAGATTAACGCAGATTAACGCAGATGATGTGGGTTATCTTTTGGGTGTAATGCTATAGTTATGTTATGAAGATGAGAAAATCAACAGAATCATTGGAAAGAATCAATCGTTTTGAGTAGAAAATTTTCCGAAATATAAGGTGAATTATGTGAGGTTTAGATAGGGGCAGTAGATTTAAGTAAAAATCTATGTTTATCCCAGCCGGATTGCTGCCACAAATATGTACAATCCTCAAAGGAGTAGGAGAACCCATGCGTAAATTACTTTTATGTATTGCCTTTTACGGTCTTTTCGTTCTCGGTCTCAATGCTTGTTCGGGACCAACTGTGACAGAACAACATCAGACAACTGAGATAGAACAGTATAGTAGCGATCGCGGTGGCGAACAACAGCAGTGTAACAGATCTGTTGTCATCCAGAAAAATGGTAAGACAGAGGTTTATCAGTCATCAAAGTGCTAATAACTGCTTGTTATTTATACACTCGCGTTCGCAAGCCGTTAAAATAAATTTAATCTTACCCCACACCCTACACCCCATACCCTATATCCTTAGATTTTTGGGCATGATGACGCAAAACTTAACAATTAAAGAACTAACAGATGCGGTGGGTGGGGGTATTACTCCACGTATGGTACGGCATTACCATCAATTAGGGTTACTACCTCAACCCTTGCGATCGCCGAGTAACTATCGCCTGTATACGGAAAAAGATGTTGTCCGCTTGCAACGCATTGTCGCACTGAAGCAGCAGGGGTTCCAACTCAATCATATCCGTCAAATTCTGGATGTGGAACCAGAAGCAGAGACAACTGCTAGCTTGATGGCGCAACTTCAGCAACAATATCAATCCGTCATGAAGCAAATTTCTCATCTGCGACAAACAGCATCTGCACTAGAAGGGTTATTGGGACGTGATCGCAGTTGTCAAATCGTGCAAGCTGAAGTCTTAGCACAACTCAAGTTGCTTGATGTGGAAACGAAAGCAGGATTGGGGGGACTCGATAAACTTTGGAATGGTTTAGATGCTCAAGTTCACGCCCATCCGGAAACTTTTCAAGAATCTTTACAACGCTTGTTACCAGACCTTTGCGATCGCTCTGAAATTGAACAAGATTTAATCTCATCCCTGGTTTTGGCTTGTGGAGATGTCAGCTTGGTTTCTTTTGTGAGGATAGGTCAACGGGCGATCGCTTCAAGTCGAGAAGCCCTCAAATCTGGTTGTCAGATTGTTGTCGATATTCCAACAGTAGCAGCTGCTTTAGATGCAACACGGTTGGCTCATTTGGGATGTCAGACAGAAATATTAATTAATAATCCTCATATTAGCTCTGCGAATGAGGCAGAGAAAGCATTTTGGCTGCATCAGGAATGGCGGGAAAAGTTACAGCAAGTCTCCCCTGGTTGCATCCTGGTAGTTGGTTATGCTCCCAGTATATTACTATCTACTTGTGAAGGCATCCAAAAGCAGAAAATTCAGCCGTCACTCATAATTGGTATGCCTATAGGTTTTAGTCATGCGCCTGCGGCTAAACGACAATTGATGCGATTAAGTGTGCCATTTATTACTATTGAAGGTACTTTAGGTGGTGGCTTGTTGGCTGCTACGGCGTTGAATTCCTTGGTTGAATCTTTAATTGAGAAACCTGATTGTCATTGTTATAAAAAAGGGAACTCTTAACAGGGAACAGGAAACAGGAAAGCCCATAGTAAGTAAGCCTTTGACGTTTATTTGCATATGTCATCCTTGAAAAGGGAAAAATTTAAGATTTTGGCTTTGGATGGTGGAGGAATTTGGGGAGTAGTAACCACAAGAATCATGCAAGAAGTTCGGTTTTCCTTAACCGAGCAGTAATAAATCTGACTAAACATGGCTTTTAACCCGTTAAAACGGGTTTGAGCTTTGACCCAAATTTTAATTTAGGGCTTCACCGACAAGTATTGAATACAGTTCAGTGAATAATTTTATTGATTTAGTAAGTTAAATTTTTGCAGAATCTTAGCGTTTTCTGGTGTTAATAAAGTTTGTAAATTTTCAATTTCATTCAAAAGCTTAATTTCCCGAGCACACTCTTGTTGCAGGATAGATAAATAGCGATCGCGCTCCTCATTTGAATGAGCTTGTCTCAACATCAGAATTGCCATATTGATATTGGATAGGGGATTGCGTAGGTCTTGAGAAAGCTTTTGCAACATCTCATGACGCATATTAGCCAATTGCTGGCTTTCTTGAAGCTTTTGTAAGTTCGCTTGCATTTCTTGTTTGAGCTTGGTATTATGTAGGCGTTCTTGTTCGTATTGTTCCTTCACAGTAATCGTTTTTTCAGCACGGACAAGTCGAACTTCAATTGCCTTTAAAAGTTCTTCAGGAGTGAAAGGTTTTGTGATGTAATCATCAACTCCTAATTCCATACCCAAACGCACGTCCCTTCGATCTGCCCTTGCTGTTAGAAAAATCATGGGAATAGATTCGGTCTCAAAATTTTGCCGTATGGCTTTCAGCACACTGTAACCATCTAATTCCGGCATCATGATATCGCAAATAATCAAGTCTGGTTTTTCTGCTTTAGCAAGCTGTATACCGATAGTGCCATTCTCTGCGAGAATCGTATTGAAATCAGATAAATCTAAAATAAGTTTTATATTTTCTCTAATTTCAGTTTCGTCCTCAATCACTAAAATCTTTTTCATAGTCTTGTTTGTGTCCTGATATTAGCTTGTCTATACTGAGCCTCAGTATTAGGCATATTTATATTGCCCAAAATTTATGCTGAATTAACATTGAATGAGGGTATCGGTTGTGGTATGGGCGTCTTTGCCAGTCATGTATAAGCGCGGGCTAGAAGCCCGCACCACAAGAAATATAATCTTTTACAACTAACTACTATCTACTAACTACTAACCACTAACGAACAAAAATTATATTTGGAAAAATAGTTTTTTTAGTTTGTTTTTTCTTCACCTACACGCCTACACCCGTTCTCCAAGGGGATTGTGACAGTAAACGTAGTTCCGACACCAACTTCGCTTTCCACAGTAATTTGACCCCCGTGTAAGTCCACACATCTCTTTACAATGGCTAGTCCTAAACCAGTACCGGGTATTTTGCCAACATTTCTAGCGCGATGAAATGCTTCAAATAGTTTTGCTTGACAAGCCACTGGAATACCAATACCCTCATCTTGAATGCGAAAAACGACTTGTGTACCTGTATGCACTAAATCCAAACGGACTTTACCACCTTGAGGAGAGTATTTAACAGCATTTGAGATTAAATTAGTAATGATATGATATATTAACTTTTCATCTAGTTCTGCACTGGTAGAATCTCCATGACTAGTAAACATAATCGTATGATTTTCTGTGATTGTCGATTGTAGGTTTTCCACTAATTGACGACAATATTCGTTAACTTCTATTGGTGTTGGAGTACAAGTAATTGACCCAGATTCTGTAGAACCGATTGTCAAGACATCTTCCAACAGTTGACTCATCATATTGACAGCATTTTTGATATTGTCAATTTGCTGAAGTTTTTTCTCTTCGCTCAACTTTTCATTGTAGTGCCTCAATAATTCAGAAGACATTAAGATAATACTGAGTGGATTGCGAAATTCATGAGACACCATGGACACGTACTGAGCTTGGCGTTCACTTTCCTCTTGGGCTTGTTTTTTGAGAGCGGCTTCTTGTTCTGCATGAAAGCGAATTTTTTCTTCTACCTGATGCCTATTTAAAGCAATCTCAATAGTTGTATGTAATTCTTGAGCTTCAAAAGGTTTAACTAGATAACCAAAAGGTTCGGTTAATTTGGTACGTTCTAATGTTTTTTTATCAGCATAAGCTGTTACAAATACAACTGGAATATAAAACTGTTCTCGGACTTGTCTTGCGGCTTCCACTCCGTCGATTTTACCTTGCAGCATGATATCCATTAGTACCAAATCTGGTTTTGTCATACTAACAGTTTCAACGACTTTTTCTCCTGTTGGTACGATACCAACGACATCATATCCAAGACTTATTAAGATATCTGCTGTGTCCTCAGCAATCACCAATTCATCTTCAACTATAAGTATCTTTTTAGGAATCATTTTTTAAATTCTTTGAGTATAATGTAATTCTGAAAATTTTAATTTAAAGGTAGTTCCATTGTTTCTATCTAAGTCAAGAGAACCTTGTAATTGAGTTGTCCAAGTATTAACAAGTCGTAAACCTAATGATGTATTCTTGGTAAGATTTATGTGTTTTGGTAAACCGATACCGTTATCACGTACTATTAACAAAAAATGGTCTTTTTCTGGCTTAAAAATAATAGAAATTTCTCCTTTTTGTCCTTGAGGAAAGGCGTGTTTTAAAGCATTAGAAATCAATTCATTAATAAACAATCCGCAGGGAATGGCTGTTTCTAGGTTGAGCGTTACATGAGCAACGTCAATACTAAGTTTAATTGTATTAAAATCGATACTGTAAGAATAAAGTAAGTTCTTCGCTAATTGGTGAATGTAGTCACCAAAATTGATGCGAGATAAATCTTCTGATTGATATAATTTTTCATGAATTAAAGCCATAGATTTGACTCGATTCTGGCTTTCTTTCAATATCACGAGCGTCTGTAGATCTTTGGTATAGCGGGATTGGAGTTGTAGTAGACTAGAAATAACCTGTAAGTTGTTTTTGACCCGATGGTGGATTTCTCTGAGCAACACTTCTTTTTCTTCAAGTGAGGCTTTAATCCGCTCCTGTGCTTGTCGGCGTTCAGTAATATCCTCAGCAATCCCTGCAATACGGTACACTTGTCCCAGTTCGTTGCGGATGGGGAAAGCTCGATCGCGTATCCAGCGTTCTTGACCATCAGGACGTATTATCCTATACTCATGGTCAAACTCTCCTGTAGAACTTGCTTTCAAAGAATTCATGATGCGATCGCGATCTTCTGGATGAACGTCATCTAGGGAAGATAATGGTTTTACATACACACTTTCACGACTGCGACCCCATATCTGCTCGTAAGCAGGGCTCAGGTACAAGTTCTTACTTTTAAAAGCATCTGTCATCCAAAAGACTTGAGTGATATTGTCAGCAAATTGACGGAACCGTTCCTCACTTTCTCTGAGTGCTTCAATAGCTATTTGGCGTTCCGTGATGTCAGTTGCTACGCCAATCATACCTACCACTTGACCTTCCTTATCTAACAACGGTGTGGCTCGATGTTCATAGCTCAAACCGCCTACTTCCGCAATCCAACTTCTATCTTCGCCATTAAGAACCTGACGTACACCTTCCAAAATAACCGAGTCATCGCTGTATAAGTCAAAAACTGACAACCCAACCATTTCACCAGGCTTCCAATTCATAGGCTCAAGTCCTTTACCTTCCGAAAGCGTCATTACGCCTTCTTTATCAGTGGCATACAAGATAATAGGAGCATTTACTACAACTGTTCTTAAAAGTGCATCCTTCTGGTGGAGTGCGTCCTCTACTCGCAAGCGTTCTCTTACCTCTGCTAGTGCTTGGTCTCGCATAGCTCGGTAATCCTGAACCCGGTGAGTCAGTTCGGTGACATCTTGAATAGACAACATGGCATAAAAATGAGCTTCTTCGGTGGCAGCTGGTACAGCAGTTACGGTAGTATGCTGAATCCGTAACTGTCCATTTGGTAAAAGTGCGGGAATCAGATGTTTGTGGAGTTGAGAAGAAAAGATAGTAGGCGGTCCCCCTGCAAAAATATGTTGAAGCCGACTAGCATACTTTGCTTGACTCAGGTGAGGGAAATAGTCGCAAATATTGGTACCGACAATTTGGTGGCTGGGGAGGTGCGTCCAGTCTTCCATACAGCGATTCCAAAACAGCACAACAAAATCTTCCCGCAGCACGCAAATACCTATCGGTACGCGCTCAAGGACACTAAATTTTTCTGCTGCTATTTCTAAATTATTCATAGTTTTCACATTATTTTGTTGAAGCAGGATGTAGGGAATAGCTTTCTTTCAAGGATAGGGGTTTAAAAAAATGGAACAATCAGGATAGTGCGGAAAAGAATTTCGCCGAGTAGCTTAGTGATGATTTGATCGGGGACTTCCAAGAAATAAATGAACAAGCAGAACAAGCCCTTGAAGAACTGCGCGATCGCCTCAAACAGCGAGGTATCAATCCAGATAGTTTGTGACCTATCCTAGACCCCACACCCATCTAGTACTTAAACTGATTTACTAGTGCTTGCAACTCTAATGCTAATGTTGCTAGTTCGCCAGTAGATTCGAGGGTATTGCTAGCCAAAAATGTAGTGCTCTGGGCAGTTTCAGCAACATTGGTAATGTTTTTGGCAATTTCTGATGTACCCCTAGCAGCTTCAGCAACGTTTCTAGCGATTTCATTAGTTGTGGCAGTTTGTTCTTCAACTGCACTAGCAATGGTGTTTTGAAAGTCGTTAATTTGGTTAATAATCGCGGTAATTTGAGAAATCGCCTCTATCGCACTTTTGGTATCACTTTGAATAGCCTCAATTTTTTGGCTAATGTCTTCAGTTGCTTTAGCAGTCTGCTTGGCGAGTTCTTTAACCTCATTGGCTACAACTGCAAAGCCTTTACCTGCTTCTCCTGCTCTTGCAGCTTCAATAGTAGCGTTAAGAGCTAGTAGATTTGTTTGTTGGGCAATTGAGGTAATCACTTTAATGACGTTGCCAATTTCAGCACTACTAAGATTGAGTTGGGAAATGGTTTGGTTGGTGCTTTCAGTCATCTTGACAGCTGAAGTTGCTACCCCTGCTGCATTGGCAGCGCTTTTTGCAATTTCTCTAATACTGGCGCTCATTTCCTCAACTCCCGTTGCAACGACTTGGGCATTCAAGTTGATTTCTTCCGCAGATGTTGAGGCTGCTTTTGCTTGCTCAGCGGCATGTTCGGCGTTGTTGTTTACCTGTTGACTAACTTTTGTTAAGTCTTCTGATACACGGGCAACTGCTGCTGCCACTAAAGCAATTTTACTGAGATACTCTGTTAAATTAGCTGCTATTAAATTTACGTTATTCGTCAAAGACTTAAAAGCACCAACTGTTTTAATTTCAAGTTTCTGAGAAAAATCACCGTGAGCGATCGCCAAACTGACCTGTGTAATATTTTCAATCTCTTCCTTTAAAGTAACTGCCAATTGGTTAATATTTTCTGTCAGGGCTTTCCAAATACCTCTAGCCCCCTCTACAAAAGCCTGACTATCGAGATTACCTTCAACACTCATCAGCCGAGCCATACGATTTTTCTCAATAGCATAAGCATTCACATTGTCAACTAGCTCATTAATAGTGGTAGAAAGGTGTAATAACTTACCCTTCAACGATTTACCTTGTACATTCAACGGCATTTTGTGAGATAAGTCACCAACAGCGATCGCACTCAGTACCCTTTCCGCTGCCATGATTGGTTGAGTCAAATTATGGATAAGACTATTAACTGCTGTTGCACTCCTCTCCCATGAACCTTGTATTCCCAACACCCCTACCTGTTCCGTAAGTTCACCTTCTTGACCCACCAGTTGGCTGACTCGAACCAGTTCGTTAGTAAAACTTTCATTTAAACACATTAAATCATTAAACTCTTGAGCAATTTCGCCCCAACCGTTGTCTTCTAAAAGTCGCACAGAAAAGTCACCATTTTTAGCTCTTCTAAGCGCTTGTAACAGTTCATGTAGATGACCGCTTTGAATAAATACCTCATCTGCAACACTCACATCCGCTTCTTCTGCTACCAGGGGTGTATGCTTAGTAAGCTGGCTGTCATGATTCTCTTGATTTTGAAAAAAGACCAGGCGTCCGGGTTTGCGTACTTTTTGAATTTCCATATTTTTTAAATAATTAACTACTCTTAATTACAATTACAAATCAGCTTGATATACTCAGTCAAATTTTCATAAGCCTTGCCAATCTTACTATTGAAAGTATAGTGAGAAATAGGTAAACCCATACGCTGTGCTTGGTAAACCTCTGGAGATTCTGGAATCACAAATACAGTAGAAAACATTTCTTTTAACTTAGTCTCTATCTGTTCAGATGGATGAGGAGGATGAAAAAACTTACAGAACAGACTGGATTTTATAACCCGTGTTAAAAGAACTGTAAAAGAATTAAACTTGTGTCCGGTATTTTCCTCAATATCTTGACAATAAGTTTGCAAATTATCTAAAGCTTCCAAAGAAAAAATACTGAAATCGAGAGGAACAACAACGTGCTTAGCAGCACGTAAAGCGTTGAGCATAAATAAACCTGTATCTGGAGGCGTATCAATCAAAATATAGTCATAAAATTCATTAATTTTATATAGAATCTGATTTAAAATACTAACCTTATCACTCATTTGCTGCATCAGAATTTGTACAGAAACTAAGTCTAATTCTGAAGGAACTAAATGTAGATTAGGAACTTCCGTTTCCAGAATAATGTGAGTGATAGGAACTCCATTAGAGCGATCGCACTGCTCTAAAAAGACATCATAAAGAGAGTGTTTTAACAGAGTGCGATCAATACCCAGACCAGAAGTAGCATTAGCTTGGGGGTCAAAATCCACAATCAGCACTTGCGAACCACCCTTTGCGAGATACCCACCAACACTCAAACACGTTGTGGTTTTTCCAGTACCTCCTTTAAGATTAGCAAAAGCAATACATTCAGCTTGTTTAGTCATGAGTTAATAGATAGTAGATAGTAGTTAGTTGTTAGTTGTTAAGAAATTTAGAATCTTCTATTTCATCTGCGTTCATCTGCGTTCATCTGCGGTTTCAAATCCAAAATATCAGTAATTTTATCAATATCAAGAATAAGCAACAATTGATTTTCAAGTTTATAAGCCCCCCGAATTAATTCCCTAGCTCGACCTTTCAATGTTTTCGGAGGGCTTTCAAAGCAATCTTCAGAGACTTCTAGAACCTCTCCAACATCATCAACTAATAAACTAATCACTTCGTCATCATTTTTGACAACCACATTAAAAGAAAGCTGTTTACTAAAACTCTTTTGAGAAAGCTCGTTCAATTCCAAACAACGACGCAAAGCAATAACAGGGACAATCTGACCCCGCAAATTAATCAAGCCATGTACCACTGGTGGTGCTAGAGGGACACGAGTCGTATGTTGATACCGAATGACTTCTTGAACTCGCTCAACTTCCACACCAAAAAAAATACTATCGAGCAAAAAAGTGCAAAATTGCTGAGATTTAAGCATACTGTGTTTGTATCACCTCCTGAGTAATGGCTTCTATGTCCAAAAGTTCTGTAACCTGCTCCTGAA
The DNA here is from genome assembly GCA_035967975.1 of Scytonema sp. PMC 1070.18. Classification (GTDB taxonomy): domain Bacteria; phylum Cyanobacteriota; class Cyanobacteriia; order Cyanobacteriales; family Nostocaceae; genus Scytonema. Next base: position 179 of record JAWQFQ010000038.1, on the reverse strand, counting down.
TGACAGCAATTGCTTGTACTCCTGGTCGATGAGCAGTACCTGTTACTGTCAACTGTTCTGTGACAATATCAAGAATTTGTCCTACCACCAGTCCTACTGAACTACCATCATTGCGGGATACCACAACTACTTGTAGGGGGTCAGGGAAGAGATGGGGAGAGGGAGGGAGGGAGGGAGGG
>JAWQFQ010000037.1:9112-57696 GCA_035967975.1 Scytonema sp. PMC 1070.18 | reverse complement strand
ACTAACAACTAACAACTAACCACTAACAACTAACAACTAACCACTAACCACTAACTATTTCACTCAAAATTCTCCGGAATTCCTACAGGTGACAAACCTCCTATTGCTCTTAAATTTTGGCTACGAAGCAACTCCACAAAGTCTAGCCCGGAACGTCCTTCAATTTTTGCCACCGCCTCAATTGCAGATAGTAAATGCTGTGCGGCTTCGGCTTCTGAATAGCCCCGTCGTTGTGCTATGCGAAGAGCGGATTCATCTGCAGTAATTTCTGATTCTTGGGAACGGTTCATGCGCCAAATACGAACCATAGCTAGGGTTGTTAATCCACAAGCGACAGCTACACCAACAGCATCTCTTTGCGCTGATTCAAAGACTCCTCCTAGCAGTCCAGCAACAACTACACCTTGATATATGTCCGGTTTAAACCACTTTATTCCTAGCACCCAACTCACAGTCCGCAATAGTAACAAATCTCGTTGCGGTTTAGGTAAACGACGCCATAAATCGAAATTAATATAGACTGGTCGGTCTTGACTCCAAGGCGGTGGAAAAGAGGCGTCAATCACCTTTTTCTGCTCTGGCTTGCTGATAATCTTTGTCATCATACGACCAGAAGCAGGCATTAGTTCTAATAAACGGCGAATTTCAATATTAAGTTCCATGTTTAGCTATCAGCTATCAGCTATCAGCTATCAGCTTCTCTTGAGCTTTTGATATAAGTTAAGAATACCTGCTTTTTACAATTAACAGTGTAAACGCACCTGAAATCCCCACTATAGTCATTATTACTTATATAATTTATTTCCCCTACACCCCTACACCCTATTTCAATGATGGATGCTTTTTCTCCAATACCTCCTGAATGGACAAATGCGGCAGTTCATGCTTATGAGTTTTCTTGTCCTAACTGTCGTTCAACGAGTCTAGAAGCTGTCAATGTTTGGATCAACCGTCGATCGCCTGTCATGACAGAAGATCGTCGTCGCAAGTGGCAAGAGTTTTACCAATGTCATTGTGGTTGTGTGTGGTGGGCGTGGAGTAGCGATCGCCCTCCGAGCGACCTGAAAAGAAGCGAACTGTAAGGGACTTCCAAAGAAAAAAGTCTTCAAATGTCTCTTGTGGTACGTCTGTCTCAGACGTCACAGATGGAGAGCCAAGCGTTTATCGACATTTATTGGGTAATGCGCTATCTAAGTAAAAACCCGCCAAATGGCGGGCTTTTCTTTTTTAGAGAAACGTGAAGGAGCAAATATTCTTTAAAAAGACCTGATACAAGCCTTTACATTCATTCACCTTCATGTTTCACTCTTCATTTTTTAGAAAGTGAAGGTGGTACGTATTGTACCTACATAAATAGTGTCGTTTTCGTCGTTGTATTCTGGATTTAATATCACTAACACACCAGGAGTGATAGCAACATTGTCACTAATCCGCAGTTTGTAAAGCGCCTCTATATGGTAAGAGGTGTTTTCGTCTTCAATGGTATCGCTGTCGGTAACTCTAGGTGGTTGACCAAAGATAAAACCGAGAGTGTTACCTTCTCGACCAAAGTCTTGTAGAGCCAAAGCAGCAGCCCAATAGAAGATATTCGCATCATCGCCCTCAAATGGTCCAGCTTCAGCTTTTGCGTCAGTGTAACCTGCCCAACCTGAAAGAGCAAATTTGGGACTTGGACGGAAGAGGACTTCTGCACCGTAGTGGTTAGCGGTGGTAGCAAAGTTACCGAAGGGGCGATTAGCAAGAAAACTACCTGTTGAACCAGAAAGGTTCACACCGCTTTCGCCATTGTAATAGCTGCGAACGTAGGTCAGACCAACGTTGAAGGCTTCGCTGGGGCGAATGCCAACTTGAGCGAAGGCTGCATAGCCACCCTTAAATAAACCGTTACCGAAGTCTGGATTGTTAGCATCAATGGATAGATAACCCACGGATACATTAAAGGGTGATTGAGGGGCAAAGGTCAAGGATATACCTGCACCGCCGTCACCTTGTCTGTAGATGGGGCTGAATCGTCCGTAGCGGGAAAGCGCACCACTACCACTGCTTTCAAAGGCGGGGTTAAAGGTAAAGAAGTCATCGTTGAATTCACCATTAGTGGCGTTAATCTTCACACGTAATGCGTTGCTGAGATTAAACTGATACCACAATTCGTCGATTTCAACACTACCATCATTGTTTCCGTCAAAACCCAAACGGGTCATGTTGGTACCAGTTACACCATTGTTGAAAGAGGGAATATTTCTAGCCTGCAAACGGACGCGCAAGCGATCGCTTCCACTGAAACTAGCGTCAAAGTTAAGGCGTGTACGGTATGCAAAGACAGTATTGCCTTCTATATCCTCTGTTTGCTCTGCAAAGTTACCTGAGCCATACGCGCTAACCAAGGCTGCAGCCTGTGCAGCTGACAGACTAGGATTCTCAGCTCTTAATGCGTTAGCAACTGCAGTTGAACTAGATAAGTTCACGCCGTTGAGATTATCTCTATCTAGATTGAAGGGAAGAGCCCTTTCATCGTTGAAAACATCAGCGACAGCGAAGATGACTTCTCCTCTCAACTTGGTTGTTGTGGAGAACTGATTGGCTTCAAGCTCTGCAGTGCGAGCTTCTAAAGCATCAACACGACCGCGTAGGGTAGCTAATTCAGCGGAGAACTCTTCTTGCAAGCGCTGCAAGGTAGCTAAGTCTTCTTTTCTGATCAGATCAGTGGTTGCTGTTGCAATCAATTCGTTAACCCGATCCAAACAGGCGTTCAAACCAGCTGCGAACTCGTAACGGGTCATAGCCCGGTTACCACGATAGGTTCCATTGGGGTAACCAGCAATACAACCGTAGCGTTCAACTAGGGATTGTAGTGCTTGGAACGCCCAATCTGTTGGCTGTACATCGGAAAATTGAGATACAGATGTCACCTGACCGAGATTGTCATTTTGGGCGGTCAGTTGAGAAACAGAAGTCACCTGTTCTTTCTGTAGTTCGCTGACTTCTACTTCTTCTGCCATGGCACTGTTACCTGTGAACAGGGTAGCCGCTAAAAAGATAGGGCTCAGCTTCAGAAACTTACTTGAAAGTTTTATATTCATATTTCTTTGTCTCACTCACACCTACCGACTGAATCATGGTACAATTCCCAGAAGTACATAATTTTTTCTGGGAATTTACTAATGACTTCCTGTGAGAATTGTACCAGATATTAAAATTGATTAAAAGTTAGTCGATATCCTCTGTACTTGGTTTATTTTTTGCCTTCTTTATCCTGTGAGCACAGAATGATGCGGCGTTTGTTACGTATCAACATCCCTTCTTCTTCATATTGTTGAAGCAGGCGGGTTACTGTTACCCTTGTTGTGTTCAAAACTTCTGCCATTTCCTGATGGGTGACATTGAGGTCAATCAGTTTCCCTTGCTCCACATCTCGACCAAATTTTTCACTCAGCCATATTAAAAATTGCCATAACCGCAAGCAAATAGGTTTACGGTGTACTATGCTGAGTAGTTCTTCTGCCTGTTGAATATGAGTCAATAGTGAGTTGATATCCTCATTCCAAAGTTGAGGAGGTATGACACTGACTTCTACACTAGTCAAGCACTCAATTTGATATGGTTTTACTTTAGATAAGGGATAACCGACTAAATCACCGTTTCCCCAATAACCCAAAGTTATAAAGGTTCCGTCTTCACTCCAGGTTAATGTCCGAACTGCCCCGCGCTCAATCCGCCACAGGACATCATTCCGCGCTGGAATAATTTCACGGCGCGTGAATAATCGTTGTGGTAGCTGACCTGCTGGGGTAGCATTACGAATTTGGCTATCGTTTTGTGTACGATTTGTGGAATACATCATGCTTATGGAATGATTAAGTAGAGTAATATTGATTTCGCCAAAAAGAAAAGACCAAACTTACCTAGGTACTTGCTGTGAAATACCACCTTGCCATACTTCCGATTTAGACTCGCACTTGGATACTCATGAGCTATAACTTCAACCAAAAGGCAGATTTTAATGGATAACAGGTTCGTTACCGTTTACTATCTGGTATTTGCCTTAAAACTGCTTCACTGGCAAAAGTTATTGCACCGTAGAAGAATGGAAGATAAGGTTTATTAATTTATGGTCTTTGTTTTAGTGTGCGGTCTAGGAACATTTTCTGCTAAAATCGGGACCAATGCATATTTTTCTCTATAAAGATTTATTGAGAAATAATATAAAAGAAATAAGACTTGAGTATGGATAAAGTTTGTTTTTTCTGGCAATAATGATTTTAGTAGCAGCAAAGTAGTGTTGTCTCTGCTGCTTTATTTGTTAAGGTTTATTAACCAACTTTTGTTTTAGAAATCGCGACAACCGCAGGCTTAGGAGCAGCATCGGGGTTTTGATCGGGCCAATTAGAACCTACAGGAACTAGACGAGATTGTAAAAATTCTTCACCTGTTGTTGTAGTCATTAGGAATTGTCTAGTTTCAGACGCTTTGCTTTTACGAGTTCCGTGGGCTTCACCTGGATGTTGTATAGCTAGAAACATAGTTTGCTCATCTGCAGTAAAGCATGGTCCTGTAGTTTCACACTCCATTGGTCCTATCGCAAATAGGAAAGCTTTCCCCGCATCTTCACCATTGGTCGGTATATACCAAAGAGTATTGTTACCAAACAAGCCGGATAGAACTGCTGGCTTTCCGTCATCCTTAACACGACTTTTGACAGTTTGATTCATCTTGCTGGTAGACATATCTGTCACCATCCAGACATTACCACTTTTGTCTAACAACAAATTGTCTGGGTTAGAAAAACCCATACCACCTGCAGAGACTTCACCACCAGTGGCTAGCATTTTCCATTGGAAGGTTTTGGAGGCTGGATCGTTACCGTCCTCTGTGAGGCGCATCACCCAACCGTACTCATAGGGCGTTTCATCTTTAGGACCTTTGAATACTCTAATATCTGGACCTCCTTCATCATCAGGAGATCCCGAAGTAAAGCTGATATAAAGTTCTCCATTCGGTGCAACTTCTGTATCTTCGGGACGTGCTGTACAGGTCGCACCAGCAGCATTTGCTGCGTAATGGGCGTCTATAAGAATAGCACCTTGTTGTTCTTCTGGATTACCAATGTAAAGGTCACCCAATTTTTTGAACTTGTTCTTGTAAGCAGCAACTTCTTCGTCTTTGGTAATTTCAATGTCGCCGTTTTCAACGCGAGGTGGTAGTGGTTGGAAGCCTTGTGTATCTTGGTTTGATTGTTTTACCGGACCTCTTGGTAGACGAATCAGGTTTCCTGCAACAGTGCTGGGAAGGTCTGGGTTAACGGATGTATCTTCTTTTAATGGTATCCAAGTACCGGTACCATCAGCATTGAATTTGGCTGCATAAAGCATTCCCTGTGTGAGTAACTGGGAATTCGCTTTATCTTTAGGATTTTTGACGGAATCTCGACTGACAAACTTATAAATGTGTCCTCCCCTGCGATCGCATCCTGAATAAAACGCTAGTGGTTTTCCTGCTTCCACCCGCACACCCACTGCTTCATGGTGATAGCGTCCTAACCAGGTATGCTTTGTTCCGTAGTCGTTGGGATTGGCGGGATCGACTTCTACAATCCAACCGTACTTATTTCCCGCTAAGCCAAAAATATTACCTTGTCCGAACAGTTCCTCATCGCCTAGAGCAAACGGGCGCTTACTGGGATCGAAGGATGTGCCATCAGCATAGACTGGTTCTGGTACTTGTGCTTGAAAATTTTCTTCTGCGCTGAGAACTGTTCCCCAAGGTGTTGTTCCTCCAGCACAATTACCATAAGTACCAATGATGCGATCGCCCAACTTATCTACATAGCCCAGTCCTTTTTGCTTGCGAAAAACAGCTACGGCTGGTCCTGTCGCTTTGAGGTACTTACCGTCTTCTAATCCCGACACACCACTAATCCGTCTATCTGCTGGAGAATTAGTCCGTTCCCATTTCCCGTCTGCTGTTTTCCGAATCGAAATGATCCCTAATCCTTGATCTAGGAGTGCTTCGGTGCTTATTTCTCGTATCTGAGCTTTTGCTGGATCTACATTTGGTAATGCAAAAGCATTGACTTCCTTCTTCCCGGATTTATTTTGCTTGAGTGCGGCTTTGACTTCATCAAGTGGGAGTTTTTTGCCTATGACCTGCTCATATGTTTCCATCCAGGGTATGGCACTTATATACTCAAAGTTTACCGACAGGTATCCTTCATTTTCTCCTGTAGGTATAAAAGATAAGTAGTCGTTGTTATATCCGAAACGAGAATCTCCGACGCGATCGCCCCATGCTGCAATGACTTGGTATTGATATCCTTCTGGCAATACTAAATCGTCTACAACTTCATACGTACTATATTGCTGCTTCTGGTCTTCTGGTCGGAACCCTGCTGTCTCTATGGGAATCGGACCTTTGACTGGTTTAAATGCTAATGTTGCTTTTACGTCTTGCGTGGTAGGCTGCACTGTGACTTTATTTTCGCACCCTGCCAGAGAACTCAGTGCTACTGCACCTGCGCTTCCTCCAAACAACAGCAAAAAATCCCGACGTGTGATACTCATTTGCTTATTCGATTAGACAAAAGCTATCTATAAATTTGATAGCCGACAATTGTTTACATTGTCTTTGCCTAATGTAAGCGTCAAAGATTAAGAATAGGTAAACTTTTCATAAAATGTATTCGGCTTAACAAAGATTTAATTGAATTAAATCTTTATACTAAGTATTATTAAAATGGCGATCCCAAACAATATGTATTTTTTGTAACTTTCTTTGATTGGGTAACAATTAATCCCGCCACACACGTTAATCAAAGGAAAGAAGAAGGGTGTCAGGCTCAGGAAATATCAGCTTTTTTCCCCATACCCCACACCCTACACCCCACACCCTTCCATTAATGACGTTGTCCTGTAACAATGTATGCTACACGCTGACCAATGTTAGTCGCGTGGTCTGCCATACGTTCTATGCAACGAAGCACCAAAACCAGTAGTAATATGGGCTCAATGACTCCTTGAATATCCTTTTGATGGGCTAGAGTCTGGTATAGATGTTCATAAGCATTATCAACAGCGTCATCAAGCCGCTTTATATTTCGTCCTCCGACTTCATCTAAATCTGCTAGCGCGACTAGGCTCGTGGCTAACATAGCTTGAGCATGGTGAGACATAACAGCAATCTCTGGAAGAGAGGAATGAGGCGGATAAGGAAAGATTTTAATTGCAATCTCAGCCAAATCCTTAGCGTAATCGCCAATGCGCTCTAGATCGCGTACTAGCTGCATAAAAGCACTTAAACAGCGTAAATCTCTAGCTGTGGGTGCTTGACGCGTCATAATTGCCGTACAATCTAACTCAATTTGTCTGTAAAAGCGATCAATTTGCTTATCTAATAGAGGAAGTTCCTCAGCTGCTGTCAGATTGCGAGCGAACAAAGCTTGGTGACTGAGGCGAAATGATTGTTCCACCAAAGCCCCCATACGTAGTACATCTCGCTCTAAGCGGCGAATTTCGCGGCTCAGCTGGGGTCTTTCAGTATTGGGACTATGAAGGGGGACTTTCACACTTGTAGTCTCAAACATGAAGATATTTTTTTAAATATAGTCTTGGCTATGATATTCTGCCATGACTTCAGGAAGTTGGACTTGTAACCAAGCCCCCCCTGTAGTAGGATGATTCATGGCTTTGATAGAACCACCGTGAGCTAAAACAATTTGTCGAACAATTGCCAAACCCAAGCCGCTACCGACAATTCCTGTTGCAGAATTACTCTCATCTGTCGTGAGACGGGAACGAGCTTGATCCCCTCTGTAAAATCTTTCAAAGACATGAGGTATATCTTCCTCAGAAAAACCCATTCCTGAGTCAATAATATTGATTTCTAAGGCTGGATGTTGATTATTCTGCCTGGGCAAGATGTTTGCTTCAACAGAAATCGTTGTATTTTCAGGGCTATATTTGATACAATTGTCAAGTAAGTTAAGAAAAACTTGATAAATTCTAGATTCATCCGCATGAATCCAAAGATTGTCTAAGTTTGAGAATGCAATTTGAATTTGATTGATCTGAGCTAGAGGTTCTAGTGTTTCCCATGCTGATAAGATCAGCGATCGCACTTCCACTGGTTGGCGTCGCAATTGAAGAGTGGGATTTGTTTCTAGTTGGGTGAGTTCCAACCAGGTTTGTACAAGATGAATCAGTCTGTCAACTTCTTGCAATAAACGGTTTACCCAACGGTCTAACGGTGGTTTTAGGCGGTCTTGCAAAGTTTCTACAACCAAACGAATTGAAGTCAATGGGGTTCTCAGTTCATGAGCCAAGTCGGAAAATGCGCGTTCCCTTGCTTGGTTGACATCTAGTAACGGTTGACGATTTTCAATAAACACACCGACTTGTCCCTCAGGTAAAGGAAAACTAGTGGCTCCTAACATCAAAGATTTCACCTCGGAGATGGCTGCTGCATTCTCACAAGGCGGATGGAAGATCCACTCTTTGACTTGTGGCTGCTGGCGATCGCGAGTTTGCTCAATGAGCTGGTCTAGTTCATAAGACCTAACTAATTCTAGTAACAAGCGTACTTGTCCCGGTTGCCATCTTTGTAGGGATAACATTTTCCGCGCCTGTTCATTAGACCAAAGCAGCTGGTTTTCCTCATCAACTTGTATATAACCCATTGGTGCGAACTCTAGAAGGTCTTCATAAGTTCGCAGCTGTTGCTGCAGCTCCTGACATTGTTGTCTAACCAATTTTATTTCGTGCCGCAACCCAGGAATCAAAAGTGCCACTTTGGAGGAATGAGTTGCTAACGGTCGCAGTACGTGCGCCAGGTAGCGGTTCAGTTGAACCTGTTGCCATACCCAAAAACCAATACCAACCGCTAAACCTAAAACAAATCCCAGTACAATCATTGCTAACCGTTAGTTGTTTTGTCACAACTAAAAATTAACAACTATCCGAAGCGATATCCAAACCCTCTGACAGTGACGATATACTCCGGACGGCTGGGATCGATTTCTAGCTTCTCGCGCAACCAACGGATATGAACATCTACTGTTTTGCTATCCCCTACAAAATCCGGTCCCCAAACCTGATCTAGTAACTGTTCCCGCGACCATACTCGACGAGCGTAGCTCATAAACAGTTCCAGCAATCGAAATTCCTTTGGCGACAAGTTCACTTCTTGACCGCGAACAAGCACACGGCATTCCTGAGGATACAACGTTACGTCTTTGAATTGCAAAACTGGTAGCTGAGGCAAATTGCTTAAGCGTTGACGGCGAAGTAGAGCGCGACATCGCGCTACCAACTCCCGCATACTAAAAGGTTTGGTTAGATAGTCATCAGCCCCCACTTCCAAACCCAGAACGCGGTCTGTTTCACTACCCTTTGCACTCAACATTAAAATTGGCACTGGATTTCCTTGATAGCGAAGCAAACGGCAGATATCAAGCCCATTTATCTGCGGCAACATCAAATCAAGAATCACCAGATCGAAGGGCGTCTCACCCGAATTGGGTTCACAATTCTTAAGATATTCTACAGCCAACCGACCATCAGCGGCAGTTACCACCCCGTAACCTTCCTCTTCCAAAGCCAGAACAAGCATTTCCCTGATGAGATCCTCATCTTCTACTACTAGAATGCGGCTTCTCTGTCCGATTTCCGCCGTATGAGGATACCTACTAGATTCACTGGTATACATTGATATCACAATATTGCGTGGTTGTGCTTGTACCAATATAGTTATACAACTTCAGTGTATTTACGCTTCCTAAAAAGACTTGGGTTGCAACCTGTAGTCTATGTGACAGGATTGCCTATATTATAAACCAATCAAAGACCAAGCTAGCAATTATTTTTTCATAACTTTGCTTCTTAAAACTTAAGAATTTTAAGAAATAACTTAACTCTCAAGAAACGAGGGTGTAGGGGTGTAAGAGTGTGGGGGTGTAGGGGAAGAGGTGTTTCTTTCATTCATAGGGAGTGGCGATCGCTATCCATCCCCCCCTCCTAAGAAACACAGTAGGGGCGAACGGTTGAGAGCCCTGATGATGCAAGATGGAAGGAATAACTGTGTTTCTTTCATGTATGACGTATGTAAAGTTGCCATTGAAAAACTCATTTACTGAATCTTATTATCACTTATCCCTCACCTTTTATCCCCACCCACTTGACAGTAGCAGATTTATCTGAATATATTATTAGTACATAAATACTAAATATGTGTTCTAAGAAAAACTTCTTGGGGTTTTGCACCTTTGCGCCTATCCTATGGGAGGCGCTGAAAGGACGACTATGCATGACAGAAATACAATTGCTTTAGAGCAAAGTCTTTAGTGATTTCAGTACTTTCACTGAGCTTACAACACTCATTTCAAAGCTACTCTAAATTCAGTACAAAGTAGGTTTTGATATGGTTTTGTGACAAGAAAAGAAGATGGAGGGGTGTAGGAAAGAGAGATTGCTATAGAGAAGGCGTTTACAAGAGTAGCTCATATCTTGCACCTGGGTCAAAAGCTGGGTTTTTTGAGAATGACGGCGCTAAAAAAGCTGAATTTTTCGTTGAGAAACCCGGTTTTTTAGGTCTTGGTGAAAATGGTGCTGTTCGGTCAGGTAGGCGAATAAAGTTAGCAAACAAATATAGATGACAGGAGTTGGAGTATGACAATTGTGGCACTGAAAGACGGTAAACAGGAACTCTTCCAAGCATTTCAGCAAATTTTAGTAGAGAGAAAAAAATTAGAATCCAAAATTGCGACTAAACAAGAAGAAGCTGAAAAAGTAAAAAACAAACAAATCTTAGAAGCCGCTTCTACATATACTGTTGATAGTATTGTAAAAGGATTAGCGGATCTACAATTAGAGTTTGGTAGCATTATCACTTCACTATCTGAAAAATTAGCTAAAGAAAATTATAAGTTAGATGAGCTTAATCAAGCCATAGATATTGAAAATCAACGTTTACAAGAGCTTCAAAAAATTAGAGTTGTAGCAGATACTTTAGACATTCTCAATCAAGAACACCATGAAAAGTTAAAAAACTTAGAACAAGACACTGCGAGTAAGCAAGAAGCACTTGAAAAAGAAATTTCTCTAGCCCGCAAAGATTGGCAAAAAGAACAAGCAGAGTATGAAGAAACACTAAAATCCTATAATGAAACTGTAGCAAAACAACGTTCTTTAGAAGAAGAAGAATATCAATATAAGTTAGAAAACCTTCGTAAAATTAATACTAATAAATACACTGATGAAAAACGTACGCTAGAAAGAAAACGACAAGAAACTACACAAGATAAAGAGAAAATATGGGCTGAACGAGAAAAATTTATTACTGAACATCAACCTTTATTGGAAGAATATCTGAAAAAAGTAGCAGCATTTCCTAATGAATTAGAGGAAGCTATCAAAAAGGCAAGGGAAGAGGCTATTAAAGAGACAAGTCAAAAAGCCAAAATCGAAGCCGAATTGCTTGAGAAGGAATGGGAATCTACAAAGCAAAGCTATGAATTAAAAATTCAATCTTTGGAAGAAAACATTAAGAAACAAGTTGAGCAAATTGAAGGTATTGCTGCTCAGTTACAAGCTGCAGTAAAACAAGCACAAGACTTAGCCATGAGAGCTTTTAGTAAATAGTTAGTAGTTAGTAGTTCGTGGTTAGTATTTCTCCGCATATCTACTAACCACTAACTACTATCAACTATCAAACAATATAGGAGGTTAAAAATGCCAGCAAAAAAACTATCTGAGAAAAGTACAAAAGCTGAGATTTTTCAGGCTTATGAGGAGTTAGTCAAGGAAAAAACAACTCTCAAATCACAGTTAGACCAAGCCGTTAAAGAAAAAGAAAATAGTTCAATCAACAAAGATAAACCAAAAGTAGAAACAAAAACAATCACACAATACATGGCTCAGTCAACCACTATCCAACAGAAAATGAATTTTACTATTGAAAGTCTCGCAAAAATTCAGCTTGGCTTTGGTAGCGCTGCTAGTGAATTAGCAGAACAACTTACAACACGAGCATCTAAGTTAGCAGAAATTAACCAAGCTGTAGAAACTGAAATTCAACAATTAAAACAATTACATAATTTAGAAATTGCAGAAGATACGCTAGATAATCTCATTAAAGCCTATGAAGATAATTATAAATCTTACGCAGAAGAGTATAACCAGCAGTATGAAACTTTGTCTCAGGGAATACAAGAGCAAAGAAAAATTTGGGAGAGAGAGCAACAAGAACATAATCAAGCGGTAAAAGAACGAAATGACAATTTGAATAAAACACGTCAGCGAGATGCAACGGAATACAAGTATGATTTAGAACTTCAGCGTAAATTAGAGACTGAGGAATACGAACAACAGCAAAAAGCGTTATATAAACAACTAGAAGAATTTAAACAAGAAATAGAAAAGCAGTGGGCGGAAAGAGAAAAAAGAATAGCCGAACAAGAGAAACAATTTGAAGAAAATAAAGCTAAGGTAGAAGCATTTCCCAAAGAAAAAGAAGCAGCTATTAAGAAAGCCACAGAAGAAGGTAAAGGAATCGCCTCTTACCAAGCTAAGATAAAATCAGACTTATTTGCTAAAGAAGTAGAAGGGCAAAAACGTTTTTACGAACAAAGATTGCAATCTCTAGAGCAGACTATTTCCAATCAAGAATCTAGAATCCAAAACCTTTCCAATCAACTTGAATCTGCACTCAAACAAGTTCAAGACTTAGCTGTGAAAGCTATTGAAGGGACTGCAAATATCAATTCCTATCAGGCTATGAAAGAGATAGCCTTAGAACAAGCTAAAACTCAAGTGAAAAATAAATAAAGTGTAAACGTTCACTATTAGCCGTTCGTAGTCAGCTTTGAAGCAGCTTTTCAAGCATTTCATGGTGTTTTTAATAAGCTAATCAAACACCTCTATAGTTCAAGATAGTTGGTGTTAAGCAGTTATTTAGAAACCCGTTTTCTCAGAGAAACCGGGTTTCTGTGCCTCTCGCAATTCTTAACACCAACCGTATTGCTCTATAGCTTATAAAAGCTGATGGCTGAAAGCTAGAGCGTCGGTCTATTAATATAAGTTGACAAAAATAACATTATGTGTTATTTAAAACACTTATTTTGGACTAAATATTTGGGTTCGGTTTTTAGCGATTCTCCTTCTCCTATCGGAGACGCTACGTGATCGCATTAAAACATAAAGCCAAAATCGTCGATTTTGATAACTTGCATATTTTGCGTTTTACGTCAAGAACTTCTACTGGATCGGCGCTCTAGTACAGTTTGACCGAAGTAAGTAGACCATTAAAAGCTACGAAAGTTCGGTAGATTGCAAGGTTTAAAAATGTTATGGCAATCCTAAATGAATTACAAATGGTAAACTCGCCAAGTCTTTGATTTACAAGCCTTCCAGACTGCTTCTGTTTACATCTCAAATAGGATTGCTGTGTATATATTGACGCCACACGGTACTAGTGCCTGAACGCTTATAAAGTAAAGAATTATAACTTTAGTCCTAATGATTTGCCATATCTTTAAGTCCCAATTAAATTCAGGACTTTGTCCCCATGTAAGTTTTTCTGGAAATTTATAGGATTTGGTCAATAAATATTGATGCAATTCCACCATCTTCATGTTTAAGTTTAAAACGATACAACTTTTTACAGGAGTACTCTCCATATTCATTATTAGTACCCCAGTTGTTCTTCGCGCTCAGCAACTCCCCAATTTGCCATCTCCTAACGTACCAGTTGAATGGTTTCCTGCTTTAGCAGAAGTAGAACTATCCCTTCAGCAAAAATCACAACTCGAAGATATACGTAAAAATACTCGTTCTCAAGTTGAGTCTATCCTTACGCTTCCACAGCAGAATCAGTTTCAGACAGCTTTGCTAGAGGGCAATAGTTTCTTTGCTGCAGTGAAGGCGATGAACCTTTCACCTAAGCAGCAACGTCAGCTGAGGAAAGTCATGGAGTCAACGCGATCGCAAGTAGTTAGTACCCTTACTCTACAACAGAGGCAGCAAATTCTGCAAAATCTCCGCACTCAATGGCAAGGACAAGGTGGTAGGTTTTTACCTCTAGCGCATTAACAGCATTGTTTGTAATGTGAAATGATTCCAAAACTAAGGTAGTGACGAGATGAATTCACTGCCTGCAACTCAATCGTTAGGGGCTTACGTCGAACTCAGGTTTCAAGAATTTTCTTGCTATTTTTTTAGAAAAATACGGTAATTTTATAAATTTGGTGTATTCTATAAATAGAATTTAAATACAGTAATTTGATAAATACACCGTATGATTTAAATATCTAATTTATAGCAATAAAAAGTATCAAAAAACTTATATTTTGAAGGTCAAAAAACGAATTCCTTGAGAATGAAGATACTCACTCAAGCTTAAGTGAGCAACAAAGACCTTTGAACTCTAGTCCCCATAAGGGTTTTGAACGTTTGTGTAAGAAAAAGATAAACATCATTTTCCGAGGTTATTAATTTCATTCTCAATAAGCCCAATCTAAAAGTCTGATTTTTACGTTGGGATAGGTTCCTATTGTGCTTTTCTTGTTTCAATACTCACCTTTCCATAACCCTGATTTGATCGGGCGTTGAGACTAAGTTGTCACTTCCTCAGGTTTTTGCAATCAAAGTTTGTATGCTTTTGTCACTTCCTCATAAGTTCCTCACAATTCATGCATACCATAATCCTTAATTTTCTTTTAGGAGAAAGGCAATGTAACTTAAAATCTACTGGTTTAATGTTGCGATCAAATTTACTTGGCTTGCTTTTGGTTGATGCCTCGTTCTCAATTTATGACGTAACAAGGTAGAAAATCAGTACAACAAAAAATAAACCGCAACCTTTGCTAAGATTAAAACCTTTAGCACAAGCTGCGGTGGTGCAGTTATGGCTAGAAAAAGAGATAATTACTAGGAGGTTAATTGTGGATTCTACTGAACTTACTTTGGAACAGCAGCTCAAGCTAACAATTTTGGAAAAGCATATTCAAGGTTTAAGCCAAGAGCAAGCACAGAAGTTACTACTGAAAGCAGTACAACAAATGATGATAAAAGACAATATTATCAGCAGCTTGACACAGAGAGTTCATATTGGGTTTGTAGAAACTAGTTCACCCATACCACTAGTTCACTGTGGTGTAAGTATAGATAAGGTTATGCAGCCAAAAGCGTCCCCTTAAAAGTGGTTGGCAGAGTATAAGTGGTCAAGTTAATTTCGTCATTTATACCCCTATCCGAATTTATGCCTTGGAGTACTAGCATCTTTGCTTGAAATTTAGAGTTTCTTAAGATGCAAATGCGGAATGATTGTTTTGTAACCACTTTGCAACTCGCGTCATACCCTCATCTAAATTAATTTTTGGTTCATATCCCAGAGTTCGTTTTGCTTTTTCAATTGAGTATGTATGAGGGCGGGTAACAAAATCAATTGATTCGGGGTAAACATCTGCGTTTTTACCCATTTGGCGGATAGCGGTTTTCGCTACGAAGGCTGGCATAGAAACACTTGGTTTGGAGTAGCCGGCAATCTCGGCGAGTCGAGTGTAGTATTCTTTCCAGATCGTGTTGCAGCCATCGGTAATGTTAAATATTTCACCGTAGGCTTCTTTCTCTATAGCTAGGAAAATTGCGTCTATAAGATTATCTATATAGATATGATTGCAGATTCCACTACCGCCATTGATAAGAACAAACTTTTTCTTTTGCATTAATTGCAACGGACGAAGCACCCAAGCCACAGCATCTGGTCCGTAGATATCACCTGCACGAATAATGATGACCCCAAAATCTGTTGGAGTATTAAACTTTAGAACTTCACTCTCGCTTTCAATTTTCGTTTGGCAAAAGGGATTATTTTCACCACGTAGAGGTCCTTCTTCAGTGATTTGGTCAGGAAATTTGAAACCATAAACCATGACACTAGAAAGATGAATAAAGGTTTTGACACCAGCCTTCTTCGCAACTTTAACTGTATTAGCTGTTCCCTCTACATTTATCTTACGAAACATCTCTATAGAACCACCAGCATCATTCTTTGCTGCTGCATGAAACACAATATCTACACCTTCGCAAGCGCTTAGCAGGGCTTCCTCATCGTTAGTACTACCTATAACGACTTGCAGACCTAGGTCTTCCGCCTTTTTAGCTTTTTCAGGTGAAACTTCTAAACCACGCACTTGCATTCCTTGTTCTATAGCCATCTCAGCCGTTCGCCACCCGATAAAGTCTCCAATTCCTGTGATTAAAAGAGTCTTATTGTTAAGGTTCATAATTCAATTAAATTTACTGATAACCCTTTCAGACATTTTACCTATTAACTAGTACTCCAGGGCGGAATTCGGAAGTCCAAATTCGGAATTCGGAATTAGCGTTTTAAATTTAGTATAAATTGATTGGGCTAAAAATACGCGATCCTGCTGGAGATTTTTGCTCATTTTCTCTAAAAAATTTGGTTAACTTACTTTGGCTTATTTTTGAATTGGATAATAATTTAAAGTCCAGGATGCTCCAAAAGCAAATAATCCTGCAACTGCGTAAACAAATTGCACTCCCAAAGGTTGTATGGAGGTTTTGCCTAACATTAATATTGCACCAACAATTAAAGAAGCAACACCAGAACTTACTGTAATCACCATTGCTTGAATACCAAAGTAAATAGCTCCCCGTTGTGCTCCTGTTTGTTTCGTGTCTTCATCAATAATATCCGCTAAAATAGCGTTAGGCAAAATAAAAAGTGCCGACAGTGTTGCACCAAATAATATCAACAGCATTAAGCATAACCAAAGAGCCTCTCTAAACCACAAAGGCCAGATACCTAAAGCCAGCAAATTAAAGCCCAAAGCAACTAAGTAGAATCGGAGAGTGACTTTTTTTCCGCAACGTTTTGTTAATAAGTTAGCAGGAATAAATCCAAATATAGCACCTGTAAGAGTTGCTCCATTGACCACAGTTCCAAAACCTAATTGCTGCTGTAACAAAGCTATAACCAAATAGTTAGTAGATAGATAGATAATGTTAATAGTAATCCACATTTGGATTTGGTTAGCAACAAATGGGCGGAATGCTGAGTTTTTTGCAGCTATTTGCAGAGATTTCCAAATAGGTATCTGCTTAGGAATTGGCAAATTAGGATCTTCTTGGATACCTAGAGGTAATCCTAAAGCAACAAATCCAATTGTCACTAGAATTAAAGCCATGTTCAAAAACCCAAACTGCTGTACAAGCCAGGGGGCTGCTATCAAGCCAACAGCATTACCTAGTAAATTAAACATGGCTATTAGCGTTGTTAGCTTGACTCGCTCTTGTTGTGTCCTCGCTATTTCAGCTATCAACGCTAAATATGGGGTCATGTAAGCAGAAAAAGATGCAAAGAAGAGAATTAACGTAGCTGTTAAATAAATTGCATTCCAGTGGTTAGCATAAGGTATTGGTGGAGTAAAAACAAGTACAAACCCCGCCAGCATAGGTAAAAGCGCTAGCGCCATGAAGGGTCGTCGTCGCCCCCATCGACTACGGGTTTGATCGGAAAGGTTACCAACGGTAAGACTAGATATTGGATTGAACAGTCTTCCTATGAGCGCAGCTATACCCACAATAGCTGAGGAAACTAAGACAGGCAAACCGTAGGAATTTGGTTCTCCCGGATCGTATCGATAGATGTGCATACTTAGGAGAGCGCTGTATAGCACTGCATAGCCGAAAGACCCGACTAAGTAAAGAGACCATTGCATAGGATTTTAATTGCTAGTTTTTACGGTATTTTTAATGTTAATTTCCTCTAGCTTTTTATCAAAGCCATACTCATCAAACACAAATTCTAGGTCTGTCAATAACTTTTCTTTAGTTAAATTAAACTCTGCTAAATCTTTGACCTTGTGCTTGCGTTTGTAGCTCTTTTGCTTTTCGGCTTGTTGGGTTACTGCGTTTCTTAATTGTTGACTGGGATGAATTCCAGTAAAATTAATTATCTGTTCAAATGCCTGGTTTAGGTCTGAAATTAATAAATCATATTTTAAAATCATTACATTATTGGGAGGAATTTCTTGATTTTGCTGTAATTGCCAGAAGTAACGATATAGTTCGGCATTGTAGCGGTATCTACGTTCTTCATAAAGTTTGAGTTTAGCTTTGGGAATATTGTTGGTTCCCCAGTAGTGGTGTTGAAAGTTACGATCCTGTGATAAGTGAGATACAATTGTTTCGTAAGGAGAACGAACTAAATAGATAAATTTAGCGTCAGGAAAACTCTCTAGCAATGTCTTAATTCGATGGGTTGAATAATGAATTTGGGCGACAATCTGCTCTTTTTTCGTGTAGTATATTTGCCTCTTTAAGCAATTTTCAAAAAATTTGACAGAAGATTGACGACGAGATGCTGGTTGCTGGTCGTGGTAGCGAATTTCTGGGTGCTCTTTGTTGTCAAAGCCCAACGGTGTTGTTAAAAAGATAAACTGTGTATCTGCTTTGTGTAGAAATAATAACTCTTCTTCTTCTACTTGATCTAAGGAAACGCTATGTCCAATATCTTCAGGAACAATTGAGTCACAATTAGATTTGACTAAATAGTTAATGAGAGGCTTAAATAAAATACGGGCAGTAATTGCTGGGAAAATAATATGCCAAGTTTTAAAAGTTGCATACTCTTCCGTTTGTGTCAATAAATGATGTACAAAAGTTGTACCGCTACGAGGATGACCAATAATAAAGATAGGTTGGGTGACTGTTACTTGACGAAATTTTGGGAAGAATATGTTATCCAAAACTAAAGTGAATCTAGTAAAAGCTAGAGCCAAAGGAAAGAGTAATAACCATCGTAAAAAGTTAAAACCAAAACCAAAAGTTTGTAAACAAGAAACTAAAATTCGATAGTATATTTTGAACATGATTACGTTATTGTAAAATTCCTTATTTTGGGGCAAATAACTTTCTAGACATTGGTTATTTTTGTTGAAAATTTAGAGTTTCACTGCTACTTGTTGCACTATAGGATGGACAATAAATCGAATTGTTTTTAAAGGCTGTAAACCGGCTTGTCTTTGCCAGTCAGCTATTTGTTTTGGTAAATAGTTTCCGCCATCACTTGTTAAAGCAAAAAATAAATCTGATAGTTTAGCAATTTGTCCTAAGTTGTTTGGTGGAATTGTTTCTTGAATGACTAAATAACCTCCAGGGCGTAGAGACTGTGCAGCACGGTATAATAAATCGCAGTTTATTGCTTCATCAAAGTGATGTATTAAATTGGATATAAAGACTAAATCGTAAATATTACTTCCCAAGTCTTCTGTGAGAACATTGCCAGCCCAGTACTTAACGCGATCGCCCATTCCTTCTGTTGCCAAAATTGGCTCGGAGTATTGTACCGCTTCTGGTAAATCGAGAATGATTGACTGTAAACCAAGATGACGACGGCAAATAGATACTGAGTAATAGCCATGACTACCACCAATATCAAGCATCTTACTTGCCCCTTTCGGAACTGGTGTGCGTCGTGCTACAGCATCCGCTGTAATGTTTGCGTAGGAGCGCATACCCCACTGATAAATTTGAAATTGATGGGTTGACATCTCTTTGTGCATTTGCACGGACTCACCAGTATGGATGAACTTTTCTAACCTTGTTAGCCATTCCCAAGCTAAGATGCGGCTATGAACATAGTCGTAGAGTGAACGCTCACTATCTTTCAGTAGCCATTTGCGGACAACAGGAGTGAGTGAGTAACGATTTTGCCGATCAATTTTCAAGTAACCAGCACTCTCAAGCACACCCAAAAGTTTTCTTAATGCTCCTGGATGAGCGCCACACAAAAGAGCAATTTCTTCTGAGTTCAACCGCTCTGACTTAATTGCTTCAAACACCCCCATTTGAGTTGCTACGATGATAGACCGTGCTAAAACAAACGGAGCATGAGTTTCTATACTGGGTGTTGGTACGTAACCCAGGCGCAATGCAACCCACTCGACTAAATTTTCAGGAACAAGCCCAATTCTCATTGGTTTTAGCGCTTTATTTAGTAATTTCTTTTTTTCTTACTCTTATCAACCTCATATAAGGAATAAACCGAGGGTGATTTGCAAAGACACTAGCGTAGTTATTGTCTGCACTCAAAGCATACTCTTCAGCTTGGACACGCACTGACATGATGACAGCATTGCAGATGGAAAAAAAGATAGCAGTCAGAAAAGCTGTATGGATAAGTGGTACTGAGAAAATCTCAATAATCACTCCTAACCAATTTGGGTGTCTCAAGTGACTATATATACCAAAATCAACGATAGGAGTGCCAGGTATTGTGATTAAAGGGAGAGTCCAGCGTTCACCAAGAGCTGACATGGATAGATACCTTAGAACTTGACCTACCACTGCACCAAAAAGAGCGATCGCTGCTAACACTGGTATAAAAGGACGTTGCAGTAACCAAACCTCAGCAATCATGGCGGCAAACCAGGCTATCTGTAGTACTTTCACTAGCCAAAGGTAGTTTTCTCCATGCAAACGTCCTCCTTGAGAAAGTAAGGATTGTACATGGCGTTTGCTGATGCTTAGTTCAAGAAGTCGTTGGATAAACACACCCACAACAATTGCAGTAAAGATGACTTTAGTAACCATTCGGTGCCTACCATTGCAAAAGAATCAACTCTTGAGAAAAGCCCGGACCCATAGCCATGAGTAAGCCATAGGAGCCTGATGGCGGTTGTTCTCCTTCTAAAGTTTCGTTGAGCATACACAACACTGTTGCTGAAGAAAGATTTCCGACTTTCTTAAGAGTTTCACGGCTTAGCTGTAATGCTTGACTGTCAAGACCCAACTCTTCTTCCACTGCATCTAAGACCTTTGGTCCACCTGGATGTACAATCCAACGGGAAATTTTACTCACTGATATATTGTGAGATTCTAACAGTGGGTCTAGCGCCATCCGCATCCCAGATTTGATGTAGTCTGCAAGATGAGGTCGGAGAATATTGCGGAAGCCAGTGTCTACAATATCCATCCCCATGAGGTCTATGGTATTTGGTTGCCAACTAGCACAAGAGCCGAGGACTCGAGGTAACCCTGGTTGGGCTAAGGGATGTTCGTCCCCGACCATGAGTACTGCGGCGGAACCATCACCAAACAGTGCTGCTGTAACGATGGTTGAAATGATGTCGCTGTAAACTGACGGGTCTTGAGGTAAGGCATCAATCATTTGTTTCAAATCCATCTGTATCGAGCCTTGCCAGAGAGCTGATGCCAGTTCAACAGAAAATAGAATTGCTGCGTCTTTGGGATGTCCTTTTAAGTATTCTGCTACTCTTGCCACACCTGCAGCTCCACCCAAGCAGCCAAATCCAAATAAGGGAAACCTTTTTAAGTGAGGAGACAAGGGAACATGGTTCATCACCCTTGCATCAATTGAGGGAACAGCAGCCGTCAGGGTGACAGAGGTCATCTGAGCTATTTCTTTTGGGTCAAGTTTTGTCTTTTCCAGTAATTTCTGAATGTTTCCGGCTGTTAAATTAACCGCAGTTTTGATAGTAGCACTCACGGTCTTCCCAGGACCAGGCATATCGTAGAAGGCGTCAAGCGGTAAAGCAAAATACCTCCCTTGAATCATGACATTGGTGAAAAAACGGTCAATTTGATTGAGATCGAAGTCTAAATCCATCGCCATACAGAACTTACGGAGTGCTGTGGCTAAGACCTCTTGACTGTAGTATTGTTCGGGAAAACCAGTGGTACTGGCGACGATGTAAGCCATGATGATTGTCCTTATGACTTAAGTATAGGTTTTTGAATTTCTTGCACTATTGTTTGCAAAACTAAAGTGCGATCGCTATGTAAAAAGAAGTGATCGCCAGGAAACATTTTGATTGAGAACTCACTATGAGTTTGCTCGCGCCAAGCAGCAAGTTGTTCGGGGTTAACTCTAGAGTCTTCTTTCCCGCCAAGAGCAGTAATTGGGCAGTTAAGAGGCTCTTGAGTAGAGTAGAAATAAGTTTCTAGAATTGCAAAGTCCGCACGTAAGGCTGGTAAGAACAGCTGCATAACTTCTGGATTTTGCAAAACCTCGTCTCGTGTGCCATTGAGGCGGCGCAAAGATTCTAAGAACTTTGGTTCTGGTAGTTTGTGGATTGGTGCATCTAAATCTGGTACCTGAGGAGCACGGCTACCGGAGACAAATAATTGTACAGGCGTCGGTAAATTTTGTTTGCGAAGTTCCCGTGCTAATTCAAAAGCAATGAGCGCTCCCAGACTATGACCGAAAAAGACAAAGGGAGCGTCTAGATATGAAGATAACTGTGGTATCAATGTCTCAATGAGGGGTTTTAGTCGATTAAACGGGGTTTCTCCCAATCTGTCTTCTCTACCTGGTAGTTGGATTGGGAGAAGTTCGATGTTGTTTGGTAATTCCTCTAGCCAAGAATAAAAAATGGAAGCACCAGATCCGGCATAGGGAAAGCAGAATAAACGTAAGGAAGCTTGTGGGTTTGGCTTCGGACGGGTTACCCATAAATTCGTTTCTGTCACTTTTGGAGTTTCTTGTAAAGCTTCGCCTTCTACGAGTAGCTGTACTTGAGTGACAAAGTCCGTAACACTGAGTCCAGCAAAGTATTCTATTGGAACCACCACATCCAACTTGGCTTGAATCTGATTGCGTAATTCTACAGCCATTAAGGAATCTAGTCCTAAACTAAAAAGGGGCTGTTGCAAATCTACCTTTGAGGCTGATAACCCCATCACTCTGGTTAATAGTCTACTTAAGTAAGATTCTAGGAGAGTTCGGCGCTCTTGTGGTGTAACAGCTAAAAGTTGATTCCGGGTAATTTCTGGCTCTGTTTTGGCTGGAACATTGTCGGTTCCTGAAACCATTGTCTCCTCAGTTACACGAGGAGCGGTCGGCTCGGTTTTTACCCAGACACTAGTATCTTTTTCTACCCAATAACGCTCTCTCTGCCAAGGGTAGGAAGGTAAGGACACTTGTTTTCCTGCGGGATACAAGCGACTCCAATCTACTGGATATCCTTGTGTATAAAGTGTACCTAGAGAGTTTAACATGACTAGTTGCTCCCCTTCCTGACGCCGCAACGAAGGCAGTACAGTTCCTTCTCGTTCGCAAAGGCGCAAGCATTGGGAAATATTCATTGCTAGCACTGGATGGGGGCTGAGTTCTAGAAACAGATTATGCTTTGTTTCTAAGAGATAATTTATTGCGGTTGCAAACCGAACTGGTTCACGGATGTTCCGTCCCCAATATGCTGCATCAAAATCTGGATTTTCCCAAGGTTTGCCCGTAACTGTGGAAAGGATAGGAATAGAGGGCGTTTGAGGAGAGAGCCCTGCAAGCGATCGCACCACTTCGTCCTGAAATAGTTCCATCTGAGGACTGTGAAATGCATAATTCACCCGCAGCATCTTGCAAAAAATTTGTTGCTGCTGGGCTAAGGTCAAAACTTCTTCTAAAGCAGCTGCTTCACCAGATAAAACTATGGAAGTAGGGCTGTTAATAGCAGCAATAGAAAGACGACCTGCATATTGAGCCACTAGTTCCTCTGCACGATCTATAGATAACTCAACTACAGCCATTTTTCCTTTTCCAGTACCCTGTTGCATCAAGCGTCCTCGGTGATAGACCACCCGCACTGCATCTTCCCAACTCAGAACTCCAGCAACATATGCAGCTGCAACTTCTCCAATACTGTGTCCCACAACGGCACTTGGCTCAATACCCCACGACTTCCATAAAGCTGTTAGTGCCACTTGCAAAGCAAAAATTGCAGGTTGAGCAATCTCTGTGTCTCCCAGACGTGACTGAGATTCTGGAACTGTGAATTCGTCTAACAACGACCAGTCAGCATATTTAGACAGCAGATCGTCACACTGTTGAATGGCGGCTTTAAATACTGGCTCTTGGGATAGAAGTTCGCGTCCCATTCCCCACCATTGCGGTCCTTGACCGGAAAAGACAAACACTAACTTATGGCGATGCTTTCGTCGTTTTTGACCAAAGATTTGACCAAATCGTGCTTCTCTATGTAAGAATGACTCTAATAGCTGATCGAGCTCCTCACGGTTACGAAATACCAGAGACAGACGGTGTTCGTGATGAGTGCGTCGTACACTGGCGGTATAACAAATGTCTGATAGCGAAGTCCCTGGCTCGCGTACTAAGAATTCTTGATAGGACCGTGCTAAGGAGTGCAAAGCTTCCAGATTTCTAGCCGACAGTGGCAGCAAGTGATTGGTGGCTCTTGAGGAGTGGGTAGTGGTCGGTAGTAAGGAGTTGATATTGGAAAAGATACTTTCGAGAATTATATGAGCATTCGTTCCACCAAACCCGAAGGAACTTACTCCTGCTAACATGAGACCGTCATTATCTGGAAAGGGCTCTAGCGCTTGTTGTACCTTCAAAGGCAATTTGTTGAAGGGAATATAAGGGTTGGCTCTTTGAAAATGGAGGCTTGGGGGTATTTGGCGGTTTTGTAGTATTAAAGCTACTTTGATTAAACCAGCTATTCCTGCTGCCGCCTCTAGGTGACCAATATTTGTTTTCACCGAACCTACAATGCAACGCTTATCGGAGGGGCGATCGCCAGCAAGTACATTTCCTAAAGCCTCAGCTTCTATCGGGTCTCCTAAAGAGGTTCCTGTACCGTGGAGTTCCACATAGCCTATTTGGGAAGCTTGCACCCCGGCGTTTGTTATGGCTTGCTGAATGAGTGCTTCTTGCGCGAGACCGTTGGGTGCAGTTAGCCCATTGCTATGACCATCTTGGTTCATTGCCGAACCCCGAATGACTGCAATAATATTATCATTGTCTCTCATAGCGTCCGATAGGCGCTTGAGAATGACAATTCCGCAGCCTTCTCCACGTACATAACCGTTAGCTCTAGCATCAAAGGTTTTGCATCGTCCGTCGGGAGCCATCATTTGCGCTTGAGAAAAAATGATGGTTAATTCGGGAGACAACAGGAGGTTGACTCCACCTGCTAAAACTAGATTAGATTCGCCGCTACGCAAGCTTTGGCAAGCCAGATGCACTGCGACTAATGATGAAGAGCAAGCAGTATCAATTGCCATGCTCGGACCGCGAAAATCGAACAGGTAAGAGAGGCGGTTAGCTGCAATACTGAAAGCGTTCCCTGTACCCATGTAGGCATTGATTCGACTATAACTCCCTTGTAAGCGCTGATGGTAGTCTACGGAAGAAATACCAATGAACACTCCTGTAGCAGTGCGGGCTAATTTCTCTACAACTTGTCCCGCATCTTCTAAGGCTTCCCAAGCCACCTCCAGTAAAAGCCGTTGCTGGGGGTCCATGTACACGGCTTCTTTAGGAGCGATGCCAAAAAAATGTGGGTCGAAGCGATCAACTTCCTCTAGAAAGCCACCCCAACGGGTACTCATCTTTCCTGGAGTTCCCGGTTTTGGGTCATAGAGGGCATTGATATCCCAACGGTCCGGTGACACCTCTGTAATAGCATCCTTTCCGTCACACAACAGCTGCCAAAATCCTTTTGAATTTTTAGCACCGGGAAAACGACAACCGATGCCAATAATTGCGATCGCTTCCATTTTTTACCTCTGCAACTGACCCATTTCTTGTGAATTTTACGTTTCCGTCTCATCATCTTCCTCAGCTAAACGCTGGGATAAAAGCTCGATGTTGGGATAGTTCCACAGGACAGTCGGAGGTATACTGCGACCAAGACCCTTTTCTAATTTGCTTAATACAGCCAGTGCATCTGATGATGCCAAGTTATAGCTTTCAAATGATGCTTGGGTGTCTATTTCTTCGGGATCGACATCTAGACGTTCTGCCAAGTGGTCGATCAACCATGTTTGAATACTTTCTGCTGTTTGGAATTGCCCCCTGATTGGTTCTGGAATAGTTTGGCTCATGCTAAACTTATCTCCTGAAAAGTTGATTTTCTTTCAAAGCGCTCATCAGTTTTCTATGGAGTTTCTTATAAAATAGCTCTAATGATATATATATCACTCTATTTTCAATAGAATTTCATTTTCCTCTAAAAAATATCAGCTGGATCGGCGGAGCGCAATTTGCCTATAGCTAACATTCCGGAAATTATACACATTGCACTTGCTGCCATTAAAATAATTAGAGCCTGATTCAAGTTCATAATCATTGGCAGCTTAGTCGCTTGCTTTGCAAAATCATACAATATTACGGAAAAAGCGAATCCTGGAATGTAACCCAGAAATGCTAGTAGTATAGCTTGTTGAAAGACTACTGATAATAAGTACCTATTCGGATAACCTATTGCTTTCAAAGTAGCAAACGCAGCCAAATTAGTGGATATATTGTTGTGCAGAATTTGATAGACAATGACCACACCAACAATAGATCCCATTGCTAGCATGAGATTCAGTGTAAAACCAATTGGCGTTCTCACAGTCCAATAGTTTTTCTCAAAAGTGACAAAGCCTTCACGTGTAAAAATTTGAACATCTTTTGGCAAATATTTCCGTAAATTTTGCAAAACTTTTTGTGGTTTTACGCCCGACTTGAGGCTGATGACACCCAAATCTATCATCTTTGGGTCTCGTCTCATGACTTGATAGATTCGGAGAAAAGTCGAGTCACTGACAACTAAATTGCCATCCACACCAAAGGAAGGACCTAAACTGAACAAACCACCAATTTTCACTTGGTAGCCCGTTGTTGCTGTGAAGGCAAACACTTCCACTCTTTGTTCAGTGTTACCTCGTTCATACTCTTCTACAATCTGTCCGAACTCTGGTCGAGAGTTTTTGTCAAAAAGGACTACATCTGGTATTTTTATCTTATCTATATTATTCTCTACTCCTAGTATATTAAGGACTGGCTTCCCTGGGTCAAACCCCATAACGTATATAGAGTACTTTTGACCATTGTCAGGGTTTTTAAACTTAGCAAACTGTAAATATACGGGGCTAACCGATTCTACACCATTAAACCCGAGTGCTTGGTACAAGCGCTCGCGAGGAAAGCTTTGATTTGACGTCAAAGACTTGTATTGAGAACTAAGTAAAAACAAATCTCCTTTAAGGCTACGATGGACTTGCGTAGCACTTGAATAGAGGGCCTCTTGGAACCCAACTTGAACAAACATAAGAATCACTATGAAAGTAATTCCTGCCAGAGCGACTATGAACCTGACTTTTTGGCGGACTAGTTGTAACCAAGCTAATGGTATTCTACCAATCATCCTTAATTTCATTTGAACATTTTAAATTTTTATTTTTGGAAGAATCTAGGCTTTACATTTAAATTTCTTATATTAATTTCTCAAAGATGTCTGTTGATGTGGTTGTTGTATGGGAATTTTGACTTCTACTTGTAAATTAGTCAAACCTGCAACACGTTTGCTGTCGGTGGGGTTATCAATGTGGATTTTCACCTCAACGATTTTGCGATCTGTATCTGTTCCAGGGTTAACGCCGAAGACACTTTGTCGTTCAACCTGCCAACCAATTTCACTGACGGTTCCACCTATTTCTCCAGTAAACGCTGTGCTACTAATGATAGCTTTTTGTCCCAACCGCACTTTTTCAATGTCAGTTTGGTAAATTTCTGCCACCACATACATTTGGTCTGTTTTGCCAATTTCTACAATTCCTTTTTCTCTGTCTACCACCTCTCCTGCTTTTGTGTGAACCTTCAAGATTTGCCCATCTTTAGGAGATTTGACGAAAGTTAAATTCAAATCTTCTTGTGTTTGTCTGACAACAGTAATCGCACTATCTAACTCCGCTTGTGCCAACCGTATATCTGTAGGACGTACTTCAGCAACGCTATTCAATCTAGCGCGTGCTTCTGTAAGTTGATCTTCTAAAGTGGCTATGGTACGGTTTAATGCGGCTTTTGCTTCAGTCAACTGCTGCTGCACGATTTCAAACCGCAGACGTTTGCTGTCTAAAATAGAAGCTGATATTGCGCCCTGTGCAAATAACTTTTGATGTCGCTCATACTCAACTTGAGCATTTTGCAAGTCCGCCTGCAAACGGGCGATTGTAGCCTCTTGAGTGGCTTTTTCTCCTTGCAACTGAGCTTGCAATCGTGCAATTGTCGCTTTCTGAGCTTCAATATCTCCTGTTTTAGCCCCGGCTTTTACCTGTGCTAGACGAGCATTGGCAATTTGAACTTGGTTTTTTGCCTGTTCTAACGCCAATTTTCTCCGGTCATAATCTTCAAGGATGGCAATTACTCGACCCTTGCTTACCCTATCTCCTTCCTTCACCAATAGTTGCTCCACTTTGATACCGCTAGCACTGCTTGGAGCAGACAGTTGAGTGACTTCTCCTTGAGGTTCTAGACGCCCTAGTGCAGTAACGGCAACAATAGCAGGAGCCTGATCTAAAGGGTTTGTTGTAGATGTTGAATTGCGAGCTTGAAGCCGTGAAAATGTGTAAAGAGATAGAGCCCCACCGACCAAAGCTGTGAACACCGCAATGGTCATCAATTGACCTCTCGATTTTTTCAAAAACTGGCTTTCTTTATGCACTTTCATCATTTTGTGACAATTGCCCACTGTATCGGGCACCTTGATTGTGCTATTTTACAGTGATAAAAAATTTTGCTTTACAATCTACTGTATTCCTATCTGCAAGAGAGTGTTAAGCTCATCTAAAGATAGTTAAACCAGACAACGCACTCCTCACTCGAAAGCACTCAGCACAGACTACACAGACCAAAAGTAGAAAGAAGATAGATTAAAATATGTAATCAAGCATCACAAATAAGTTGTCTTTTGTCAACTAAAAAAAGTCCGCCCATGAAGAGCAGGGCAGACAGAGGATAATAATGCGCGGATAAGCTGGAGTGTAGGTAGTTCAGCGCGACCCGAAAAGGTCGCCTGTAATGGAACTCCGATGTCCCCTGGAGTGTTTCCCCTCCAGCCTCTATAGAAAAGACTCTAGTAGTCCGGCTACTTCCAAAGTAAGTAATGAAATGGAAGGAATGCAAGCCCTAAAAGTAACCAAAGCTACCAGGGATTAGGTGGTAAGGAGCAAAGAGGAAAAGATGGAAGGATGAACACGGTCTAATCTATCGGATAAACTGCGTCATCTACAAATCAGCCAAATCATCCCTGATAGGCTGACGCCAAAAGGCAAGCAGAGAGGACTTAACGCTTGAACCTCGTTAAATCGTGGAAAACAAAACTCTGCCGCAGGAGAGATAGACATCCTAACCATTTGCTAACTACAGGCGATACAACGGGGTAAACCCTACAAGGTCTTAGCCGAGGTCGAACGGTTAAGTAGGTCAAGAGCAATCAAGACGGAAATCCCTGGAGGGTAGAAGTTGTCATGACGCCATTCAACAATCTTTTAATAGGTTACGTGATGGTGGCAGAAAAGGCTTGGAGAAATCCTACGTCCTTTATGACATCAGTAGTACACCCATAGTTAGGCACATTAAAGTCAAAGGGAATTCCAGCCCTGATGACCCCTCCCTCCGAGAATACTGGCAAAAACGCACCACTAATCACGGGAAAAACTACTGGGCTAAAGGCAGCAAATATGAAGCCATAGCCAAACGCCAAAACTGGAAATGCCCTGTGTGCGGTGATCACCTCTTTAACGGAGAACCAATAGAAACCCACCACATAGTACCTGTGTCTGAGGGTGGTTCTGACGACTCAGAAAACCTCAAGCACTTACACACTCCGTGTCACAAACAGGTACATTCCAAATCCAAGAAAACCGGCTTGAAGTAAGGCTTGAGCCGTGTGATTGGAAACAGTCACGCACGGTTCTTAGGGGAGGGGCGAGGAGCGACCCTCAAACCTTACCCGCTCAGACTGAAACATGGTTAGTACAAAAAGGCGCTCCGTGTTTTCGCGCAGCATCTGGTGACAGAAGAAGTCCATGTGTACTAGTCTCTATACTTGTGTAATGTTTTTACACGGATGCAATTCCTTCCAACACCCTGACACTCAGTAGTACTGCTGCTTTCTTATCAAACAGCTCTTCGTACAACCTACCTCTACAAGACGTTTTTGAAGGCTTTTTGAAAGTTTTTGAACTGAATAGTATTACCTCAGGATTGTTTTCTCCACAAACCCCTATTTTATCTGACAGTCATATCATTACGGTTTCAATGCCTTCCGTTTCCACAAAAATGCGGTAAATGCCAATAAACTCAAGACGCCAGAGGGTTCTGGAACTTGTTGGGATTTTGTATCTTTGAAAGTTACAAAAGCATCAAAAGATCCTTGATTTGGCGCTCCAAAAGAACCATCTGTAAATCCTGCCAAAGCTATTCTGCCATCACGAACATTAACACCAAAGCTTCGATCAACTCCAGAAGTACCTAGTTGATCTAGCTTTAATAAGTTGCCATTGACATCGAACATAGCCCAGAAGGCATCATCTGCTCCTGCACTGTCTCCTCCAAAATTCTTTTCTCCTAAAGTACCTGTCGTAAATCCTGTCAGAAAAATCCTGTCCTTCTCATCAATGTCAAGACCAAAAGCAGTTTCAGAACCAGCAGTTCCTAACTGCTGAATCCACTGCTGATTACCATCAGTGTCATACTTGGCTAGGAAAACATCGTAAAAACCAGCATTGGTTCCTCCCAAGTTACCAGTGGTAAATCCCACACTGTAGACATTACCAAAACTGTCAGTAGCAGCATCCCATGCAAATTCGTAACCTTCAGAGCCAAACTGTTGAATCCAAGCAATAGTACCATCACCAAAGAGTTTAGCTATCCATGCATCATACAATCCTGCATTGGTTCCTCCCAAATCACCAGCCGTAAATCCTGTAGCAAAAACATTACCAAAGCGATCAGTGGTAATACCATAAGCTTCGTCATAACTAGGAGACCCAAATTGCTGAATCCATTGCTGATTGCCGTCACTATCAAATTTGCTGACATAAGAATCGTCCGTTGATAAAAGAGATGTTATTAGTGACCCGTTATTAGCATTCGGTCCTCCTAAGTCACCTGTGGTGTATCCCGCGATATAGATGTTGTCAGCTAAATCGGTGGCGACATCAAAAGCAGTATCAAGACTAGGAGTTCCAAATTGCCTAACCCATATTTGCTTACCAGTACTGTCGAACTTGGTTAAAAAAGCATCATCTCCCCCTGCACTGGTTCCTTCTAAAGTACCTGATGTGAAACCTGTAACATAAATATTGTTATTAATGTCGGTTTTGATACTAAAAAGATTATCAGTACCATCAGTGCCTATTTGCCTACTCCAGATTTGATTGCCAGCACTATCGTACTTCATGATAAAACCATCCTTCGACCCTGCATTAGATCCTCCAATGTCACCCGTAGTATTGCCTGTGACGTAAATATTGCTACTACTGTCACTATCAATATCGAAAGCTTGTTCAACACCAGAAGTTCCTATCTGTTGGACTTTTGGCACAATCTCATTTGGTGGTGGGGTATTGTCATACTCAAAGTAGTTTTCATTGAGACTAAGATCGGAAACTCCAGGCAAAAGGGCAATCAAATCGGGAAGAGAATTTAAATCATTTCTAAATATTGCTGTTCCACTTAGTCCGTTACTTGCTACATCAAATCTCCTCAAACTGTAGTTCCTTGAAGTGCCATTTAGTCTAATGACATCATTATTGGGTTTAAAATCTGCAATTAAAGCAAAATCTCCAATACCAAGGTTTCCAGTCTTACCAGCATAATAAGGGTTATTTCTATCACCCAAGATAAAAACATTATTAACAGGCGTATTTGGGTTTGAACCTGTCAATGACACCTCTGGTCCACCAATCAAAATATCAAACTGTCCTTGACCAGGAATAGCATCTCCAGGATTCACACCAAAGAGTCTGTCACTACCAGTACGAGCAATTTGAAGGTCAGTTCCTGGCTCTCCAGATATAATGTCATTGCCTGGAGTGCCTAAAGCAAGCACAGTAAAAAATTGACCAATTAAATCTTCTACAGATGATGTGGTTTCTGTTCCTGTCGTTATCTGTGAAGTGGTATTGAGATTATCTAGACCTATCCCTAGACTATCTAAATACATTGAAGCGTCATTTAACCCTAATCCTCTGATTACAGGTACAGGTACCTTATTCAAGAAATCACTTGGAATTTCATAGAAAGTGCTATTGACGTTACCACTTGAATCGGAAAAGTCAATTTGTATAGCGCTAGCAGGCTTAATTCCTACAGACCCTAAAACAAGCAACGCCGTACTAATGTTGAAAACTGCTTTTGCAACAAGGTGTTTCTTCATACTATCCTTCCATGTGGTAGTTTTTTGTACAAAAACTGCAATTATACTTAAACAAAAAAACGTGCATAATAATACACATTAGTTTTTGGAGAAAACTAATTAGTTAGTTATTTTTTTTACTGACTATAAAAAAAGATGCATAAAAAGCCACTAAAGAAAAAGTAACTTTTATAACTAGTATTTCTGCTTGATAAATATATTGACAGATAGTATTTAGTGTTGGCAGGAGTTTTAAATAAATTTACTGAAACAACACATAGATAATTAAGTATTTAAAAAAGATATAAGGTAAATAAATTACGTAAGTAGTAAAAGTTCTTCTTAAAATCTGTCTACGTAAAATTAATGAAAACTTTATATGTTATTTGTTGTTATTACGTAATAATACTGATTCAGGAATACCCTCAATGATTTGTAGTTATATCTACATAGTTACAATGAAGTATCAGGACAAGTTTTTAATCAATTTGTAAAATCTCTCTTTCAGGAGGAGACAGCTGAAAACCAAAATTAAGAATGATTATTATTTCAATTTAGAAACCCTATCTTGCATTTAGAGCATCGTGGCTCGACGAAAGATCAGTCTTTTCGACAACAAAGACCGAGTTTTTTATCCCCAATTTTGACTGACTAAAGGATTTTCAATTAAAAAAGTCTTCAAAAATCTCTTATGGTACTGACGAGACGCCTGCTCTCACTGGCTGACGGGTGAGACGCCCGTACCACAAGATGGAGGATTTATTTCTTGGAAATCCCAATGGATTAATGGATCGGCGTTCTAGATCAAAAATAAGCTATGTGACTTGCAAGAAACCCAGTTTTTCAGGTCTTGTTGAGAATGCTGCTGTCCGTCAGCTATTTAATCTCTGAGAAACAATATTTAAGATGCGAAATTTTTAGTTTCTACAAAGATGGTGAAAGTGCATCACGAAGATGATTGAGATGAAATAAGGACGGAGTTCTATACTCGTCGGTAAATAAATAGTGTTCCATAACCCATATGCTGTTGTGTTCTTTACGTATATCCAACGTGGAGGAGGATTGAAAATTGACTGTATTAAGGAAAGAGCACAGTAGACTAGTTTGCTTTACGTGTCTGCTCTCACAACTTCACCAGTTTTTTCTCTGCTCGTATGAAACTGCCTTGCGTATTTTGCGTATTTATTTATTGATGAAAGTATTTACGTCGCTCTGGTTATATAGTTTTTTCGTAAGGAATAAGCTATTTTTATCTATAGTTATGGAAAATTGCATAAAAATGTGCTAACTTTGCAACTGTATAGACCATAAGTCAAATTAACAAAACTTCCTTTAGCAAGTTTTATGGCAACCTGTTTCGCGACAGTGGTCGTATCTGTCCCAACTTGAGGACATGATACTTTAGACTGTTGATTAATCTGCCATATTTTGCAATGTGTCCGTTGTCAACAAATCTATACTTTGCACGGGAACAAACTGAGCTTTCGATTCAGATAGAATCTATGAGCTATAAGTTTTTGGCTAAAAGCTGATGGCTGAAAGCTGACCGCTTAAAGTATACTTCTCTGAGCTATTTGTCTACGATGATCTACTAGAAGAAAGTTTCTGCAAGGAGGTTTTGACGTATATTTATGGTTTTAGTCTACAGTTGTAGACATATTGTATAGGATTAAAGAGACAGAGCTTTTGATTTAGCTACGAGCACCTCAGCTACGAGTTCTTAGCTAATGGTTGACCGCTCAGAGTATAAGATAAAAGCAAGTTTGAAGAACAAACTTTCAACTACGGCTTTACCACCAAAGACTTTTGGTGAAAATTTTTTGTAATAAAAAAATATCTTTTTAGCGATTTTTTAAGAAAATTGGGAAAACCTTCAGTGTTATGCGGAATTGAATAAACAGACTGTGAAGTTACATCAGTCCCTCGCATCAGGGTCTGTCTAGATGGAAAGATTATTATTATGCATCTACTTTTTATGTCATCTCTAGTCGTACAAACTCTTGTAAACTGCGAGCACAATCGAAAGCTTCTACTGTTTCAGTACGTGGTACTATTTTTATCAACAGAATATAACGGTGTAAAAAGTTTTTTCCGTGCATTCTATTGGGAAAAGCTGACTCAAAGCAAGATTGGTTTCAACCGCACTCTCCAGAGATGCGGTTTTTACAGTGTCGTTATGCACGCTCAATTATAAGTATGGTTTATTAATCGGGCGTATCTTCAGAATTAGTGAACGATATGACTATTTGTTCTGATCTTGCAAGAAATAGACGATTCTTTTCGCAATCTACTCAGTTGGTGGTGTTTTATGTCTGTACACAACATTGACATTGCTTTAGCTCAGTTGCAAAACGAAGTGAGTAATTGTGAGAAGGCTGTAAAGAAGCTAATACAGGTGAAAAAAGTGATGTATCCTGCCTCTTTGGAAATTAGTAAAATAAACAGTCAGTTGCAACAAACTCCGATAGCTATTATTGGAATGGCTTCCATCTTTCCACAGGCTAAAAACTTGCAGGAATACTGGACAAATATTGTTGAGAAAGTAGATTGTATTACTGATATTCCACCGTCGCGCTGGAATGTAGAGGATTATTACAATCCCGATCCCAAAGCACCAGACAAGACATACTGCAAGCGTGGCGGATTTATTCCAGAAGTAGATTTTAACCCAATGGAATTTGGGCTACCGCCCAATATTCTGGAACAAACAGATATCTCACAATTACTAGGTTTGGTTGTTGCTAAAGAAGCCTTGGAAGATGCAGGGTATGGAGAATTCCGCCAGTTTGACCGAGAACTTACCGGGGTCACACTAGGCGTGGCATTAGCAAGACAATTAAATGTACCGCTCTTTAACAGATTGCAGTATCCTGTTTGGGAGCAAGTGCTTAAAAGTAGTGGATTGTCAGATGAGGATACGCAGAAAATAGTTGAAAAAATCAAAAGTGCCTACGTGCAGTGGGAAGAAAATTCTTTCCCTGGTATGTTGGCTAACGTAATCGCTGGACGTATTGCCAATCGACTGGATTTGGGAGGCATGAACTGCGTTGTGGATGCTGCCTGTGCCAGTTCTTTAGGGGCATTGAAGATGGCAGTTAGCGAGTTGGTGGAGCATCGAGCTAATATGATGCTCACTGGAGGAGTTGACACGGACAACTCAATTGTTGCCTATATGTGTTTTAGTAAAACTCCTGCTGTCTCCAAAAGCGAGAACGTTAAACCTTTCGATGCTGATTCTGATGGGATGATGCTGGGTGAAGGTATCGGAATGTTGGTTCTGAAACGTTTAGAAGATGCTGTGCGAGACAAAGATAGGGTTTACGCAGTAATCAAAGGCATAGGTAGCTCTAGTGATGGACGGTATAAAAGTATTTATGCACCACGACCAGAGGGCCAAGTTAGAGCCTTGCGTCGTGCTTATGGAGACGCAGGAGTCGCACCAGAAAGTGTCAGCTTGATTGAAGCTCACGGCACAGGTACAATGGCTGGCGACCCAACTGAGTTCTCAGCAATAAAAACCTTTTTTACAGAAAATAGTCAAAAAAACCAACACATTGCTTTAGGTAGTGTTAAGTCTCAAATAGGACATACTAAAGCAGCAGCAGGTGCAGCAAGTTTAATCAAAACTGCTTTGGCATTGCACCACAAGATACTACCGCCCACGATTAATGTGACTCAACCAAATCCTAAGCTAGGAATTGCAGACTCTCCATTCTACTTAAATATAGAAACTAGACCTTGGTTCGTTACAGATGGAGATGGAAAAAGACGTGCAGGTGTCAGTTCTTTTGGTTTTGGGGGCACTAATTATCATGTGGTCTTAGAAGAGTACGACAGTGACCACGATCATGCATATCGTTTACATCAAACTGCCCAAATGGTGCTTGTCTCAGCACCAACACCTCAAAAGTTGATCCGCCAATGTGAAAATATCCTGATCGAGTTGCAATCCCTTACAGGGGAGCAACACTATACAGAACTGATTGAAGCGTGTAAATCTTTAGAAATTCCCGTGACTTCACCAAGATTGGGGTTTGTTGCAGACTCTTTGGCAGAAGCTTGTAAGTTACTGCAAGTGAGCATTACATGGCTGAAAACTAAAGCTGAATCTGAAGCATGGGAACATCCTCAGGGAGTTTATTACCGTAAAACGGGTCTTCCTCCTCAAGCAAAAGTAGTCGCTTTGTTTTCTGGTCAAGGTTCACAGTATCTAGAAATGGGTCGGGAAGTGGTGATGAATTTTCCTCAACTGAGGCAAATTTACAATCACATGGATAAGCTATTGCACTCTGACGGCTTCAAAGCAGTTTCAGAAGTTGTTTTTCCGCCTCCCACATTTGACCCGGAAAAAAGGAAAGCTCAGGAAGCAATGTTGCAACGTACAGAGTATGCACAACCAGCGATTGGGGTTTTTAGTGCTGGTCTGTATCAAATCTTGCAGCAAGCTGGGTTCCAGCCAGATTTTGTGGCTGGGCATAGTTTTGGAGAACTCACAGCGCTCTGGGCTTCAGAAGTTTTAAGCGATCAAGATTACTTCTTCTTGGTGAAGTCCAGAGGTCAAGCAATGGCTCAAGCTAACGACTCTACTGTCGATCCAGGAGCCATGTTGGCGGTGAAAGAGAATGTTGATCTAGTAAAACCGAGCCTTGAGAATTTCCCACAAGTTTCCATTGCTAACTTCAATTCTAACCGCCAAGTGGTTTTAGCAGGACCTACTGCAGAAATAGAAGAAGTGCAGCAAACCTTGCAAGAAAAAGGTTTCGCTACAGTTTTATTACCAGTGGCTGCAGCTTTTCATACGCCACTGATTGCCCACGCCCAACAAGCTTTTGCTCAAGCTAGTGAGGCAGTGACATTTAGACAAGCTAAAGTCCCAGTTTACACGAATGTCACTGGTGAGCCTTATCCAACTGATCCTCTAGAGATTAGAAAAATCCTAGAAACTCACTTGATTAGGTCGGTGCTGTTTAAGCAGGAGATTGAAAATATTTATGCAGCTGGGGGTTATTGCTTTGTGGAATTTGGTCCAAAGGGCATTCTCTCGAACTTAGTGAAAGATATTCTCAGCGATAAACCACATATTGCCGTAGCTTTAAATGGCAGCCGTCAGAAAAATAGCGATCGCTCCTTCAGGGAGGCAGTTCTGAAGTTACGTATTGCTGGTTTGGCTTTAAAAAACATAGACCCCTACCAAATTCCGCAAAAGTTAGTTGCTAAAGATAATCAAACTAAGGCTTTTAGTGTACAGTTGTCTGGCGTTAACTTTGTTTCCGAGAAAACCAAACAGACCTTTGAGCAAGCTTTACAGGACGGACATAAGGTAAAAGTCCTTTCTCCAACGATGCATGAAACCAATGGGCATCATAGAACGCAAAAAGAGAAAGATATAAAGATCCCTACTCAACTAACTTGGGAAAGTAATGGACAACAAACAAAGCTGCATAATGGAACAAGCCTTGCAAATGGTAAAGCACAGCCTTCCATAGTCGCAGTGACTGAAAGTAACGGACATCAGATGAAAGCACAGAACGTCCAAGCAAAAACTGATGTTGATAAGATGACTAAACCCGTCACAGCATCTGCAACTCTCCCTAGCTCCGCGAGCTATGAAAATCAGGCAAAGTTGCAAAACGGCACTGCAAACTCAACTCAACCTACAACAGTTTCCCCTCACTCAGCTATTCAACCGCAAATGCAACCAACACAAAGCAATCCTCAGAATTATCAACGGGTTTTAGAAAGTATAGAGTACACCCTGTCACACTTTAAACAACATCACACTGAGACTTTACAAGCACACGGGCAGTATCTGCACAGTCAAAGGGAATATGTTAAAACCTTTTACCATTTGATGCAGCAGCAAAATGCTTTGTTTACCAAAGATAAGTTTCATCAGCAAGCAGGGGAAACAAAGCAAGCTATCGCCGAGAGCTTTGAGCGAAGTATGATGCAGTTTCACGCCCACCAAAGTGAAACTCTCCACGTCCACGACCAATATCTTACCCATCAGGTAGAACAAAGCAAGGACTTTTTTCAACTCATTAAGCAAGAGTACTCTCATTTAATAAACGGTAATTCAGTACAAAAATCCATAGCGGCGACGGTTGAGTCAGTATCATCCTCTGATAAACAGCTAGCGCCTTCTTCTCAACAGTTAAAGAATTTATCTCCAAGCCCATCTTTGTACTCTCAAGAAGAAGCAGTTAACGGCAAAACAAAAGCAGCAAAACCCGTACTAGTTAGCGAATCAGTGGAGACAAAAGTTCAAAATCCCGTTATGCAACAACACGAGAGCCAAATTGAAACAGTCCCTCGGAATGGTTTACATTCAGTTGCAGAAACTGTAGCAGCTAATACTGAAGTTGCGCCTGTTATAAGAACAAAAATAGATTTAACAGACTTTAGCCAAACACTATTAACTGTTGTGAGTGATAAAACTGGCTATCCAGTAGAAATGCTAGAGCTGGATATGGATATGGAAGCTGATTTGGGAATTGATTCAATCAAGCGGGTGGAAATCTTAGGAGCCTTGCAAGATTTGTACCCTGACTTGCCTAAACCAAATCCCGAAGAATTGGCGCAGCAACGAACACTCCGTCAAATTGTTGAGTATTTAATTGCTTCAGTGTCAGGGTCAAGCTCAACACAGACAGAATCAGTCTTTAGCGCAGCAACGTCACTGACCAACCCTAAGCCAACTTTGACCAATGACTTAGTTTCAGAAACCTTAGTCACATCTGTAGCAAATTCACAACCAGCAACAAGAATAGACTCAACTTCCTTTGCACAAACTCTGTTAGCAGTTGTAAGTGACAAAACTGGTTATCCAGTAGAGATGCTTGAACTAGACATGGATATGGAAGCTGACTTGGGGATTGATTCAATCAAAAGGGTAGAAATCTTAGGATCTGTCCAAGATATATACACTGATTTGCCCAAGCTAAACCCAGAAGAGTTGACAGAACTGCGGACGCTCCGTCAAATAGTAGAGCATTTGCACATACAACCAGAAGTGGCTGAAAAAAAAACAGCCAATATCAGTTTAACAACGAGCATTCTTGTTTAACTCAC
This sequence comes from Scytonema sp. PMC 1070.18, assembly GCA_035967975.1. GTDB lineage: Bacteria > Cyanobacteriota > Cyanobacteriia > Cyanobacteriales > Nostocaceae > Scytonema. The sequence goes on along the minus strand of JAWQFQ010000037.1, from coordinate 18,446 downwards.
CAAATTGTCCGCAATGTAGTCAAATTGCAAACTCTTCCCGAACCTGATTTCTTGGAATTTTCTTTACCTGAAGGATATGTAGGCTTGCTTAGCGATGATGGTTCTCTGATGACTTCTAAATTGGCTCATTCTCTGAAGGAGCGAGGTTGGAAAGTGGTTATTTTAAGTTTCCCTCAATCTCTAATTGCAGAACGTATACCCTTACCTCAAGGTGTCCATCGAGTTGTTTTAGAGGATTTAAGCGAGGAACATCTACAACAGCAGTTAACGGCGATCGCTGCTAACTATGGTTCTATTGGTGCTTTCATCCATATAAATCCATCCAGTCATCAGAACATATCTACACTCTCCCCTAGTTCTCAGGGAAATATTCCTTTTTTGGAAGTTGAGAAAGCCCTTCTCAAGCAAGTCTTTTTTATAGCCAAACATCTTAAAAAATCGTTGAATAGTGCCGCAGAAAAAGGACGCAGTTGTTTTGTTACAGTAGCTCGTCTTGATGGCAAATTGGGTTTGGGAAGAGACACCACATTTGGAACGATTGGTGGGGGTTTGTTCGGACTAACCAAAACATTGAACCAAGAATGGGACGCAGTTTTTTGTCGAGCAATAGACTTAAGTGTAGATTTGGGAGTAGAGCAAGCAGTGGAGTCTATCATTGCTGAAATTCACGACCCCAATCGATTACTTGTCGAAGTAGGATATAACCTACAAAGTAGGGTAACTTTAGGATGTGAAAAGGAACCAAAGAACGCAAATGCAAGACTAAATATTTCGGCAGTCCCAACTGTAGATCCCCAATCCTTAGTATTTTTGGTTAGTGGTGGTGCAAAAGGAATAACAGCAAGGTGTGCTATCAAACTAGCACAGCATTACAAATGTAAATTTATCCTTTTAGGAAGATCATCAAATACAGAATCAGAGCCGGAATGGGCAAAAGACTGTTTCAATGAATCCGAGTTGAAAAAGCGGATTATGGAGTATCTGCTAGCAAAAGGCGAAAAACCCATTCCTTCTCAAGTCCAGAAATTATTTAATCAAATAACTTCTCAACGGGAAATAGAAAACACTCTTTGTGCGATCGTGCAAGCGGGAGGACAAGCAGAATACCTGAGTGTAGATGTAACCGACGCTGTGAGCCTACAGGAGAAAATTACGTCTGTTACTGCACGTGTAGGAGCAATCACTGGGATTATTCACGGGGCTGGGAATCTAGCTGATAAGCGGATAGAAAACAAAACAGAACGAGATTTTGACAATGTTTACAATGCCAAAGTTACGGGTTTAGAAAATTTGTTACGCTGTGTTCCAGTCAACCAGCTTCAGCATTTAGTTTTATTTTCTTCAGTAGTCGGTTTTTATGGAAACGTTGGTCAAGCAGATTATGCTCTTGCCAACGAAATTCTCAACAAAACAGCCCACGTCCTGAAACAAAGTCATCCTAGCGGTCACGTAGTTGCCATCAATTGGGGACCGTGGGAAAGTGGTATGGTAACACCAGAATTAAAGCAGGCTTTTGCTGAGCGTAATATTGAAGTTATACCCATAGATATTGGAACCCAACTTCTGCTTGAAGAACTTAACCCTGCAAATCACAACACTGTGCAAGTCGTGATTGGTAGCCCATTAGTACCAATACCCGCAATATTAAATTCCAAACTACAAACTTACCGAGTACATCGGAAAATGACTGTGGCAGCAAATCCATTTTTGCACGACCATGTGATCGCAGGTCGCCCAGTTCTACCCGCTGCTTGTGCTTTAGCATGGATAACTAACACTTGTGAACAGATTTATCCCGGTTACAAATGTTTTAGTATTGCCAATTACAAAGTTTTGAAGGGAATCGTTTTTGATGAGAACCTAGCAAGCGGGTTTATTTTAGACCTAAAAGAAATCAATAAAACTGATAGTGAAGTCGAATTTGAAGCTAGAATAAGCAGCAAAAACTTGGCAGGAAAAATTCAATACCATTTTAGCGCTCAAGTCAAGCTGGCGCAAAAGCTGCCCAGCCGACCGATTTATGATTCATTTAACCTCACTAGCGACCAAAAAATCTCTGCTAATGGGTCGCTTTATCAACAGAATGTATCATCTTTATTTCACGGTTTCTGTTTCCAAGGTATAAAAGCTGTATTAAACATTTCACCTAAAAAATTTACGACTCAATGCTTTTTGCCAGATATTGGAAACGAAAGACAAGGACAATTTCCAGTACAAACACTAAATCCATATATTTTCGATGTTCAAATTCAATCACTTTGGATTTGGACGCAGTATTTTTATCAAGAAGCTTGTTTGCCTTCTGCAATTCAGTATGTTGAACAGTTTGCTCCGATCCCATTTGAGGAAACCTTCTATATTTCTGGAGAATTAAAGTCAAAAACAGAGAGTTCTGTAGTTGCAAACTTAATCATTCACAATCAAAAAGGAGAAGTATATGCACATATGGTGGGGGCACAAGGAACTATCTTGCCTGGAATCAGAGTCAATCAGCCAGCTATGAATTAAGAGGAAAAGTATGGGGGCTTATTTCCCCCATAACAAAATTAACTCTTGAAAAAATTTATGGGACATTATTATTTGACTGGGACAGTAAATAAACTATAGCTTATGGAAACCAATCACTCTGCTGCAAATCAAGCGATCGCTATTGTAGGAATGGATGCCTGTTGGAGTTCATTTGTAGGATTAGATGCTTTTGAACGCTGTATTTATGATGGCAAACAGGATATTATAGCCATTCCCAGTCAAAATTCTCTTGAAGAACATAACAAGAAAGAGGAAAACAGCCTTCAGAAAATTCTCCTTAGAGTCACAGATAATGCTTTGAACAATGCGGGAGTTAAACCAGGAGAGAATGTGGCTGTCATCATAGCCAGTACCATAGAAGTGGCTTCCCAAGAAATTCAAAGAAAATGGAGCTTTACGAGTACCGCACTGACAATAACTGCTGGAGAAAATTCTGTTTATCAAGCTTTAAATTTAGCAAAAACAATGCTCCTAACTGGGGAAGCAAAAACTGCTATTGTAGCGGCATCTGCTGTTGCTCCTGAAGTTGAAGACATTTTATTATGCCAACAAGCAGCACAAATTAATACAGGAACCAACACCTTAAGTTATGACAAGAAAGTTAATGGTTTTATGCTTGGAGAGGGTGCTGGTGCAGTAGTATTGAAGCGTTTAGAAACGGCTAAAGGATCTAAAAATAATATTTACGCAGTTATTGAAGCAATCAGTTTAGTAGAAAAAAACGATATTTTAGACGAATTATATAGTGCAGAAGTAGTGACACAAGCTTGTTTACAAGCATTTAGTACTGCCAAGGTGAAGCCTGAAGACATTGAGTATTTAGAAGTTTTTGGTAGTGGAATTCCGCAGCAAGATGAGGCAGAAATTCTAGGTTTAATCAAAGCTTATCAAACTCTCAAACCCGACTTAAGTTGTGCTATTGGTAGCATCAAAGCTAATATTGGTCACACGTACACTGCATCGGGAATAGCTAGCCTAATTAAAACTGCACTGTGTCTTCATTATCGATATATTCCTGCAACTCCTCAATGGACTGGTGTTAAAAACTCAGAAGTCTGGACAAATAGCCCCTTTTATGTACCAACTGAGTCTACACCGTGGTTTCTAGCAAAAAGAGCTCAGAAAAGAGTTGCTGCAATTAACGGTGTCGGTCAAGATAGAACATATGTCCATATCATTTTAGCGGAAGAACCTAGTCAGAAAGAGCGAAGCAGTAAGTATTTAGAGCAAGTGCCTTTTTATTTATTTCCCGTTGCTGCTAGCAATCAATTCAATTTGCTAGAACAGCTTGCAGTTTTACAATCAACAATCTCAGATTCACTTTCTTTAGCTAAAACAGCACACCAAACCTTTGTAGATTTTCAGAAGTCGGAACAAACAAATTATGCGATCGCAATTCTTGGTCGTAACAAGGATGAGTTAATACGAGAGATTCAACGTGGATTAAAAGGTGTCAAGAATGCCTTTGATAAAGGCAAAGACTGGCAAAGCCCAACAGGTAGTTATTTCACTACTAATCCTTTAGGTAAGAAAGGTAAGATTGCCTTCGTTTATCCAGGTGCTTTTAACTCTTACATTGGATTAGGTCAAAATATCTTTCGTTTGTTTCCTAAAATTTGGGATAGCCGTGTTAGCCATGTGCCTAACATTGGTGAAGTATTTAGACAAAAGCTGCTCTACCCCAGAAGTTTGAATGCGTTAACCAGGAGGCAGTTAGAAAAAATAGAACAAAAACTGCTAGATAATGCCCTAGCAATGCTAGAAACAGGCATAGGCTTTGCCACATATTTTACTGAAATTATGAAGGAATATTTCCAGTTAAAGCCATATTGTACTTTTGGTTACAGCTTAGGCGAAATTAGTATGATGTGTGCTCAAGGCGTTTGGAGCGATCTTGCAGAAGCCAGCCGCGCATTAAATTCTTCATCTCTGTTTGTCTCAAGATTGTCTGGTTCTAAAAATGCCGTTCGCGAGTACTGGGGATTACCTCAAGCACAAAATGCAGAAAGCGAAAGCTTTTGGAGTAATTATGTTCTTATCAACTCGGCATCTCAGGTTATTGAATATTTGAGGAATGAGAACCGCGTCTATTTAACACATATTAATACACCGAAAGAAGTGGTGATAGGTGGTGATACTCAAGCTTGTCTAAAATTAATCGAAACTCTCAAATGTGATGCTTTCCGTGCCCCTTCTGATGACATACTTCACTGTGAGGCAATGAGGTCTGAATACGATGAATTAGTTAAACTAAATTCCTTTCCTACTCGCCACGTACCAAACACTATTTTTTATTCCGCAGCAGAGTATAAACCAATTCACCTTGATAGTAATTCTATTAGTCGTAATATTGCCCAAGGTCTGTGTCAACCACTCGATTTTCCTCGGTTAATTCACCAAGTTTATGAAGATGGCGGCAGAATATTTGTTGAAGCGGGTGCAGGCAGTACTTGTTCTAGATGGATTAGTGAAAATCTTAAAGATAAAGAGCACCTTACTGTTGCTCTTAATAAACGTGGTGTAGATGACCATACTTCTATTGTCCGGGCTTTAGCAAAGCTCCTCAGTCATCAAGTTTCTCTGGATTTGTCGCCCCTTTATTCTTCTCCTGAGACATCTCAAGATATCACCAACACTGACAACAATCAAAGTCTTGTTGACAACTCATTATTGTCACCACCAGCTGTCCAGCAGCATACCAGTACCATGAACAATAACGGAACAAGTTTTGCAAATTATACAAATAGGAATCATATGACAAGTAACATAATTTATGATCCACAGCAGAACATAGCTGAGAAACAACAACTAGTCTTTGAAGAAAAAGCAGTTACTCCTCCAGTTCTTGATGAAAAAAATTTGTCTATTCTAAATCATATTCATTTTCAAAAGCTAAGTACAAATTCATCAGCCTTAACAAAAATACATACTAAGTTTTTACACGATAGACAAGATTCTGGTAAGCAGCTTCGTGAAATTATTCAACTACAAATAGCTCTTGTAGAAAGAGCGATTAATGAAGATTCTTAAATAAAATTCGTCATGTTTTTTTGTTAAGAAAGGAAGAAAATAACATATGGATTTTATGGAAAATTATTGTAACCATTCAGCTATTAGCTGTCAGTCATCAGCAATGAAAGTGCGTTTTGCTCTGCTGTATAGACGGTCTTGAGTGAAACGAAAACAACTTCAAAGCTAGAATTAGCTGATAACTGATGGCTGAACGCTTACGAATTATTAGAACCTGTTTTTTATGAGAGGAGTAAGCAAAAGTGAAAAATGCTGAAGCATTGGTAAATCAAGATAATAATCTACGTTATTTCAAGGTTGCATATAGTCAAAAACAAACTTGGCACGCTTCCTTCAACTCTATAGCTTTTAATTCAGCCAGCATAAAGGCTAAATTACTCAATTTAAGCCAACCTTGTTATGTCGTTAGAGTTGGAGAAACAATAGGTGTAACTCATGGAGCTTCTTTATCTGATGCTAATCTTAGTACAACAGAACAGTTAGAATTACTGACTTCTATTCCACCAATATCTATTCAACAGTTAGGAGATCCAAATTTTTTAAATTTTCATGGTGTCAAGTATGCTTATGCCACTGGTGCAATGGCTGGTGGAATAGCTTCTGAAGACATGGTCATTGCTCTCGGGAAAGAACGAATTTTAAGTTCATTTGGTGCAGGCGGCTTAAGTCCAGCACGAGTAGAGGCAGCAATTAACCACATTCAAGAAGCCTTACCTCAAGGTCCCTACGCTTTTAATTTAATTCACAGCCCTAGCGAACCTGCAATTGAGCGCCGTGCTATAGATTTGTATCTTAAGTATGGTGTTAGAACCGTAGAAGCTTCAGCATTTTTAGATTTGACTCCCAATATTGTATATTATCGAGTTTCTGGACTCAGTTTAAATCCAGCCAATCAAATTGAAATAAAAAATAAAGTGATTGCTAAAATTTCTCGTAAAGAGGTTGCCACTAAATTTATGCAACCTGCTCCAATAAAAATTTTAAAAGAACTGGTCGAGCGTAATCTAATTAGTGAGTTCCAGGCAACTTTAGCGGAGAAAGTTTCTCTAGCAGATGATATTACAGTAGAAGCAGATTCCGGTGGTCATACAGACAATCGCCCTTTGGTCGCTCTTTTACCCGCTATTACTGCTTTGAGAGATGAAATTCAGGCAAAATATCATTATCAGACACCTATTAGGATAGGAGCAGCCGGAGGAATTGCAACACCGCAATCCGCACTAGCTGCTTTTATGATGGGCGCGGCTTATATTGTAACTGGCTCCATAAACCAATCCTGTCTTGAAGCTGGAACTTCTTCATATACCAAACAATTACTAGCCCAGGCAGACATGGCTGATGTAATGATGGCTCCAGCAGCAGATATGTTTGAAATGGGAGTTAAACTCCAAGTCCTTAAACGAGGAACCCTCTTTCCTCTACGTGCTCAAAAATTGTATGAATTATATAAAAATTATGACTCTATTGAAGCTATTCCAGTGCAGGAAAGAGAAAAAATAGAAAAACAAATATTTAAGAAAAGTCTTGACACAGTTTGGCAGGAAACGGTAGCTTATTTAACTAAGCGTAATCCTGAAAAACTTAACAAAGCAATTCATAATCCCAAAGTAAAAATGGCCGTCATTTTTCGTTGGTATTTGGGATTATCTTCTCGATGGTCCAATTCTGGTGAATCTGGTCGAGAAAGCGATTATCAAATCTGGTGTGGTCCTGCTATGGGTAGCTTCAATGACTGGGTACGTGGTTCCTACTTATTCGAGCCTCGGAATCGTCAAGTCGTGGATGTTGCTCACCATATTATGACTGGTGCTGCATTTTTATACCGCATCCAAAGTTTGAAGATGCAAGGGTTGCAAATGTCGGATTATTATGGACAGTATTCCCCGATGTTAGAGGGATGAGAATTGTAAAAAACGTAATTTAATGTTTACGAAATCATTGAGTTAATTTAGGAGATTGTAATGCTAAAAGGTCATCCATTATCAGAAATTAAAGGGCAATATCTAACTGGCTCAGAAAAACTTGTACACGGTCAAAAGAATCTGAAGCTGATGGAAGTTAACTATCGGCGAAATCAAGAGTCTGACTACACAGAGCAGATGGAGCATTTGTATAAGACTTTTGACTACGATGCTAACAAAGATTACTTTTGGGGACTTCCAGAACTTTCAATTTTGTACGGTAGTCCCGTTTATGAAATGTCATCACCTGAGCAAAAGAAAGCTTTAAACCACCTTTATTGGGCATTTCATTATTACGCTACTGCTGGCACTGAAAATAACACTATTTTTTACAATCAAATCACTGCTAGCGCTTTCTTTCCATATAAAGATTACGAAATACTCTGTCATGTACTTGATGTGGAAACTTCTCAAGAACGTTATCATATCAACACCTTTCATACTATCGGTAATGCCACAGAAATGGCGTTGATGGGTGAGCTAGTTTTTGGATGTACCAGATCCACTAAACCCGATGCAGTCGGTAAAGAGTTTGAGGTTCATAAAGGTTTGGCTGGGCGTGCCGCGCCTCCATTGGTGATGCAGTTATACACTGCGAACTTTGCTAATTCTCCATTTTTGGCAACGCAATATTATGCTGCTCGTGGCATAGGCAACCTGCATCTTAAAAACAAAGAGTATGGTTACACTTTGTACTACAAAGAATTGGAGAAAAAAGGTGATTTTATCCCTGCTCCAACACAAGCGGCTCGTCTCCATTTACTGGATGAATCCTTCCACACTGCAACTTCTCAGCTAATTTCTCATGATTTGTATAAGGACTTTCCGCAGCCGACAGCCTATGAGAAGTTCATGGCAAACATGATGATTTATATGTTACAGCGCAATGTATTAAAAGGTATGTCTGGAGTTATCCCAGGCTGCTTTGCTGGGGATGGAACCTTTATCATGCCCTTGATTTACAAACTTTTGCAGACACCGCTATTTGGTATGTCTTCCCAAGAAGCTCTAGAAATCATGGAACAGTGCTTCTGTCAAGAGCACGAAGGCTTTCAGATAGGTTATAAATATCACCAACGACTTTTAGGAGACCTCCGCAAATTCTTAGAAAGTCTAGATTACTTGTGGCCTGTTAACCGTGAAATGCATTTGATGGAATCAGTTTCGTCGATAGATAAAGCCATCAAAAATAACATCACAGCGTTTAAACGCTTCTCCCACTCTGTCTTGAAATAAAAAGTTCTTAGTTAATGTTGTAGGTGAGGAGCCTGAGCTATCAGCATGATTAGCATTTACTTTGAAAATGATGAAAAAACAGTTCAGGTTGAAGCAAACCAAAACTTAAGTGATATCTGTGATGAACATCCTTCTTTTTTGCTGTTTGGATGTCGGGAAGCTTCTTGTGGCACTTGCCTAATCGAAGTAGTTAATGGCATGGAAAACCTGTCGCCTATCACAGATAACGAGCAAGACCTTCTTGATGTACTTGCTCCAGACAATCCTCAGGCACGGTTAGCTTGTCAATGTGTTGTACAAGGTGATATTCATATCCGCGCCCTTGAGGCATAAAAGCCTGTCCTAGCTGTTACTGCCGTTCTTCGCTGACTCTTACTATTTCAGTGAGGCGGCTGTATACTACAGAAAGTTTTAATATTCCCACTGTGAATAACAAGAATTATGAGAAGAAAAGGTTTGATACTATGGCTAACAGGACTATGTGTTGTACAAGGTGATATTCATATCCGCGCCCTTGAGGCACAAAAGCCTGTCCTAGCTGTTACTGCCGTTCTTCGCTGACTCTTACTATTTCAGTG
>JAWQFQ010000037.1:0-9012 GCA_035967975.1 Scytonema sp. PMC 1070.18 | reverse complement strand
TGTGAATAACAAGAATTATGAGAAGAAAAGGTTTGATACTATGGCTAACAGGACTTAGTGGTTCTGGCAAAACTACGATCGCCAAAGGAGTAGAGCTAGAACTAAAGGAACGCGGTTGTTTAGTAGAAGTTCTTGATGGCGATGCTATCAGAAAAAATCTCTCTAAAGGTTTAGGTTTCAGCAGAGAAGACCGCAACACCAATGTTCGTCGCATTGGATTTGTAGCAAATTTACTAAGCCGCAATGGGGTAGTGGCTATTGTAGCTGCGATTAGTCCCTATCGTGATACCAGAGAAGAACTGCGGAGGACAACGGCGAATTTTAAAGAAATATACGTCAATGCACCTCTGGAAATTTGTGAAGCGCGGGATATTAAAGGTCTTTATGCTATGGCAAGATCTGGAGAAATCAAAGCTTTCACTGGGATTGATGACCCATATGAAGAGCCCCTCAACCCAGATATTGTTTGTTACACGAATGAAGAAAGTGTCGAGGAAAGCGTTGCTAAAGTGACAAATCAGTTGGAGCTGCAAGGTTATATTCCAGCAAAACCACAGATCGAATATTGTATTTGATTTTTAGCAGTCAACAGCCACATCCTTTTGTGGCTGCTCTCTAGTAAAACTTTTTAAATTTACAGGAAAAAGCCCATATGGAACAACGCGGTGTAACAGTATGGTTTACGGGATTAAGTGGTGCGGGTAAGAGTACCATTAGCCAAGTCGTAGCCAGCAAGTTGCGAGCAAGCGATTACCTAGTGGAAATTCTTGACGGTGATATAGTGCGTGAAAACCTGACGAAAGGTTTGGGATTCAGTAAGGCAGATCGAGATGAAAATATCCGCCGTATAGGTTTTGTCGCAAATCTTTTGACAAGAAATCATGTGATTGTACTGGTTTCTGCTATTTCCCCCTACCGCGAAATTCGGGAGGAAGTGCGGCAGAAAATTGGTAATTTTGTTGAAGTCTATGTCAATGCATCCTTGAATATATGCGAACAACGGGATGTGAAAGGGCTTTATAAAAAAGCTAGGGTTGGATTAATTAAAAATTTTACTGGCATTGATGATCCTTATGAACCTCCCTTAAACCCTACTGTAGAATGCCGCACTGATTTGGAATCAATAGAAGAAAGTGCAAGTAAAGTTTTGCAAGTGTTGGCAGAATTTGGTTACATTAAACCTTTAGTGATTAATTGATTAAATTGAAATATTTGAAGCCATTGAATAGAGGAGAAATTCAAGAATTCAGATGACGATGCTGAATTCATTAGGCTACTCTTTACCAAGACTGCAAGGGAAGCCCGAAAATTAGAAACCCGTATTCTTAAACAATACGGGTTTCTGGAGCCTCAACCATCTTTAACCGACAGTATTAACTCCTTGACTGGGCTGAAGAATACCTAATTGAAAAACCGTAGAGGCACAGAGATGAGGAATACTCCGAATAGTGAGTGATGTTATAGCATGACGGGAGTAGTAATGACTAAAGAACCTGTAGTTATCATTAAAAATCTCAATCACTGCTATGGCAAAGGGGTACTGAAAAAACAAATTTTGTTCGATATAAACTTGGAGGTTTATTCAGGAGAAATTGTTATCATGACAGGACCATCAGGTTCAGGTAAAACAACTTTGCTGAGCTTGATTGGTGGGTTAAGGTCTGTTCAAGAGGGAAGCTTAAAATTTTTAGGCGAAGAACTCTGTAGAGCCAGTCAAACAAAATTGGTGAATATCCGCCGCAAAATTGGTTATATTTTCCAAGCTCATAACTTGTTGGAATTTTTAACTGCGAGGCAGAATGTGCAAATGGCGGTGGAACTAGATGAGCATATTTCTACAGAAGAAGCTATTGCTAAGTCAGAAGCCATACTTAAAGCTGTTGGTTTAGAGCAGCGGATTAATTACTACCCAGAAAATCTTTCTGGAGGACAAAAGCAAAGGGTTGCGATCGCCCGTGCTTTAGTCAATAATCCACCATTGGTACTAGCAGATGAACCGACAGCAGCCTTAGATAAACAATCAGGACGAGATGTCGTGGAATTGATGCAACATTTGGCAAAAGAGCAGGGAACCTCTATCTTGTTAGTTACTCATGACAACCGTATTTTAGATATAGCTGACCGCATAGTGGCAATGGAAGATGGTTATTTAGTTTGTGATTCTCAAAATTCAATGAACCAACAAAATGGAGATGGAAATCGGCATTTAAAAACAACTGTTTATGTACCTAATAATTAGTGGGAGATGTCAAGCATGACTCTCATGTCTCACACGTCTCACCAGCCACCATTTCACATTGGTATTCCCAATTACGTTAGCCAATGCTAGGTACTGATTTTTCAAACGTTGGTAATCTGCTTGCATACTGAGTGGTAAAGGGGCTGTCAGTTCTTGTTGAGCTTTGCTTATTAACATCTCTTGAACTTTTCGCCCATAAGCACTGCCATAAGTATTCTGCATTTCCAGAAAGCCATCGGGCTGGTTATAGTCAAAAAACTGATATTCGGCTGTTTGCCAATCAGGAGACAGCACATCATTCCATTGAGTGTAGGATGCCAATGTTCCGGTTTCGGTTCTGACACCAATGACGTGAGGCTTGACAGAATCGTTAAAGTAGGGTTCATCAAATGTATGCAGAATATAGCTTCTGCCGTTGGCATTCGGATCGACAAGCATATTGAACATATTATGTCGCTCCTGATATAGAATTTTGTATTCCGGCAAGATGTTGAGCCAACTCGCACTTCCCTGATTACCAATTGTCATCAAAAGGCTAAAGAAATCAACGTGAGAAGTCAAGCTTTTACGGAGAATATCAGGTTGACGAGTGTATTCGCCTTTGAAATCGCAAACAATCAGGGGTACATGGCTGTTTTCTCGATAAGCCGAACCTCCCTTAGCACGCATACCATGTGAGCCCACATAATCGCCGTGATCTGAGGTAAATACAATCACAACATCTTCATTCGCAACTGCTTGCAAAACCCTCCCAATTTGCTGGTCTACTTGCTGTTGTAAATAGGCGTAGAAATCTAAACCTCGCAGCCAATAGCTGAAAGGCGCTTCGGTTACAGGAAGATTCAAGCTTCTGTTTCTGATTGGTATATTAATAATCTGGCGGCTAAATTGTTGCTGTTTTTCATTGTAACTTATAGCACCTCCCGCAATAGAGTTTACCGATTCAATGGCATTATGCAAAGCAGGACGCCCTATCTGTCCTATAGATTCAAAATTTTCTGCTGGTAAGTCATAGAATTGTGGAATATCTTTTAAAGAATAAGGCTTATCATCCTGTCTGTTTTGGAAAGGATCTTCTAGCTGACTGTTCCACCATACAAAAGCATCATGAGGGTTTATCAAACTAACTACTGCTGTCCAGGGTTGATTGATCTTTGAGCGCTCGTTCTCAAACCAATCCAAAAATTGATCGACAATCTGAGGATCTTCTTTAATACCCGCATCTCCTCCTCCACCAACAGGGTCTGGTGTAGTTCCTCCTTTGAAACCATATTGTTCCAATCCATTGGTCTCAGGATAATACGATAAATGCCATTTCCCGAAATACCATGTGTCGTATCCTAGTTCTCGTAGTCCTTTCCCATAGGTAGGATATGAAGTAGGTAAAGACGAACCTATACTAACAGTAGAGTTTTCTATCACTAAATTCGCCAACATCAAACTTTGATGAGCGTATAAACCTGTCATCATACAAGCACGAGCGGGGGTACAGTATGTTGCTGCTGAATGATGGTTGTAAAATTTAACACTCTTTTTCCAAAGTGAATATAGATTAGGCATGAATGTTTGGAGATACCAATCTAGGTCTTTTCCAGAAGGGAAATGCTGAGGAAATCGCATCTCATCAACTGTGATAATTAAAATATTAGACTTTCGGAATTGCTGAGTTTGAGCAAAAGCTTTTAATGGTATTTGACTTGCTGTTAAAGAACCCACAGACGCTTGAATAAAAGTACGACGTTTCATGCAATCTCCTTTTTACAAAAGACATTCAAATCCATTTTTTAACAGAGATAAAATGAAACTCTAATTTCAAAAATGAACTCTACCCAGCATTGCTTTGTTTCTTACTCCCTGCAGTGGTTTAAGGGAATTCCTATTTAATTTCTTTTTTTAAAAGCTCCAAACTATAAGTATTGTCTAGGGTGCCAGTCTATTATTCATACGTACAGATAAAAATCCGGAATAGTTTTTAAAAAGAACGATTTTGCATTAAGTCAACTTAAAGAAACCGAGTTTCTAGAATGACTGGACTGAAGCTCTAGAGCATCGTCTAGTATTCATACATGGAGGATAAAAACCCGGTTTTTGTCGTCAAAAGACTGATTTTTCGTTGAGTTAACTCAACGAAACCGGGTTTTTAGTTAACCGAGCAGTATTGCAATGAATCCTGATTTTAACGGCGACGAGAACCAGGCATAAAGGTACGGGTATTGCCCTGTGGTCCTGTTACAGTAGTAGAGCGATTGTCGGTTTGAGTACTAACCGTTTTGTCGTTAATAGTAGTGGTGTTGCTACCACTGTAGCCGCTTGTAGAGTTATAGCTACCACTACCACTGGTTGTACCGTTATAGGTTTGACCGGATTGAGTTGTCACACTACCACTACCACCGTAGGTACCAGATCCTTGACCATTTGTACGGAACGCGCCTTGACCTGTAGCGCTACCGCCTCTAGGTCCCTGAATTGTACCTTGTCCTCCGCCAGTGTAACCTCCCTGAATATTGGTTCTCACAACACCATTTCCAGTAGCACGACCACCCCTTGGACCGATGACCTCGCCTGCAAAAACGGGTGCGGAACTGAGAATAAGTGCAAATCCAACGATGGAAGTTGTAACAATCCGTTTCATGATGAACTCCTTGTGGTCAAAAGTAACAGTACTATGAGATGTCAACAAATTTTAGATTGATAGTAAAGCCTGCACCTGATTTAAAACCTTTGCTATGTCTCGAAATCCTGCTTGTTTTTTTCTGATTTCGTGTGTTATCCATATCTTAGAACCAGTTACAGCCAAACCACTTGAGGAGAAAGCCCTAAGTCTAACCATGACTTTAGTCCTGAGTTTCAGACAGGACTCATTGCTCTAGTGCAGGCTGGCAGAGTGTAATATTATATTTTTAATTATTTTTTAGTTAAACGATAAAAGATATCAGTTGTGGTTCCTTCTGCTCAAAGAAAACGTCATCCAATTCGATTTTTACTCTATCTAGAGTGGATTTTATTGTTTGTGATTGCTGTGAGTGAAGCATTCACATTTCCACTTTTTCAAGTTTCAAGAAACCCACTGTTAAATCTTTTTTGTATCCTTTCCTTTTTATTAATGGGGTTTTTCGTACCTAAAGATAAACTCTTGAATAAGATAATATATACATTGATAGAAATTGCTCTAATTCTTCTTTGTTCTTTTGTTGGAGGGGTTCGTCTATTTGCTTTTCTATACATTATTCTGGTTATTCGTAACTGTTTAACATTTGAGCGACCCTATCGTTATGTTTTGACTGGCATCTCTTATATATTATGTTTATTAACACAGAGTTATCGATTTAAAAATATAGTTAATAATGTTAGAACATTATTAACTGGCAAAGAAGTTACATTATTATTAAGTTCAGAACAAATAGTATTAGTCTTGTTAAGTATTGCTCTTATATATGGATTAGTCTTAGTGTTTTTGCAGTTGTTGGTAGAAACAATTCTATCGGAACGTCATAGTCGGGAGAAGCTAGTATATGTTAATGAAAAACTCGAACACGCTAATGCTCAACTCCGGCGCTATGCTTTACATATAGAGGATATTGCTACCTTACAGGAACGCAACCGTATTGCTCGCGAAATTCATGACTCACTGGGACATTCTTTAACTATTTTGAATCTTCACTTGGAAGCGGCTTTAAAACTTTGGAAATCTGACTCAGAGGAGGCGATAGAGTTTTTGGAAGAAGCAAAACTACGAGGATCAACTGCTCTGACAGATATACGCCAATCGGTTTCTGTACTTCGTTCCGATCCATTGGAAGGTCTGTCTATAGAAGAGGCGATCTCTAGCCTTACTGAAAATTTTCGTCGATCTAGTCATGTTTTGCTAAAATGCAGTATCGAGTATTCCTATCCCATCTCTCCTGAGATCAAAACTGCTGTTTATCGTATAGTACAGGAAGCACTAACAAATATTTTTAAGTATGCAGAAGCAACTGAAGTAGAAATCAAACTTTACACGAAAAGTAGTTTACATCTCTTGATTGCCGATAATGGAAAGGGATTTAATTTGAACCAAAACACGACAGGTTTTGGAATACAAGGAATGCGTGAGCGTACTTTAGTATTGGGAGGAAAATTTCAAGTTATAACTGCACCGAATCAAGGCTGTAGGATTATAGCTCATTTTCCATTACCTTTGGGTTAAAAAGCATTGTTAAAGTTTTAATAATTGCGAATTATGATTCGTTTGTTACTGGTCGATGATGAAAGCCTTATCCGACGTGGCTTAAAAGCCTTGCTCAAATTAGAAGTAGATTTGCAGATAGTAGGAGAAGCTGACAATGGACAAACTGCATTAGAACAAGTAGAAGTTTTACGTCCTGACATTGTACTAATGGATGTTCGGATGCCAGTTATGGATGGAGTCGCAGCAACGCGTGAAATTGTCGAGCGTTTTACACAGACAAAAGTACTCATATTAACCACATTTGATAATGATGAGTACGTAGTCAAAGCATTATCTCACGGAGCAGCGGGATATTTACTGAAAGACACACCCTCAGAAGAAATCGCTCAAGCAATTCGAGCCGTATATAAGGGGTATACTCAACTCGGACCTGGTATTGGCAAAAAAGTTGTTGCCCAAATCCCAAAGGTTTCTATGAGTCGATTAGAGCTTTGGGATGAACTGACACCAAGAGAACAGGAAATTTTACGGTTGATTGCGACTGGAGCTAGTAACCGAGAAATTGCTCAAACACTTTATATCGCAGAAAAAACGGTAAAAAATCATGTTACAAATATTTTGAGTCAGTTAAATTTGCGCGATCGCACTCAAGCAGCCATTTTTGCTAAAGAAAGAGGACTATAAGCACAAATTAGAAACCCGCTATCTCAAAGATACTGGGTTTCTTGCCTTCGGCTACCCTTAACCAACAAATATTGCTTCCATTTTCTATGGTTTTGGTGGTTTTTGAGTTCCCGGTTTAACCGCGCCGGGTTCAGTCCTAGTAGGTTTACCAGTAGGTTTTGGAGATGGTTTTGGATTAGACATATTGAATATTTAATATCTTTTATTTAAGTACATTTTTATCTACATCTTCTTCCCTACTCATTCCAGAATTGAAAATTTCAGTTTTTTATAAAAATACAAAGAAAATAGAGACGCTTTCTTTTTGCGTCTCTATAAAGAGGAAACCCATTAACTGAACAATCAAACTTTACAATTTTGAACTCAAAATTTATTTCTTTTTAAACCCCAATTTTTGTAGAAATTGACGTATAAAGCTTTTAATTCTCTTCACCCATGTTTCTTGGTTGAAGGACTTAAACATCATAAAACCAGCTTCAGTTTTACGCGGTCTACCGTTATTGGGAGGTCTTCGACGTTTCATAAAACTTCTTGGTGTTGACTTTTCTCTATAACTTGAGATACACAACGGTAAATTCGGAATCCGGAAAATCACAAAAAATAACCGACAATATATCGGTGTATGAACAGCTTCTCTCAAACCTTTCCTAGCAACAGCTTTTCAAAGGTTTTGGATTGCAGGAACTTCTTCATGCAAAGGTTGAAAAATCTATGTTAGGCGGAATATCCTGAATACGCCCTGAACCAACTGCACGTACGGCTTCCCTCAGAGAAATATCGCCAGTGTACAAAGCACGACCGACGATCGCCCCCGTAACTCCTTGTGGTTCTAAAGCGAGCAAACTCAACAGGTCGGTAATCGAACTGACACCGCCAGATGCAATCACAGGTATAGAGATTGTCGATGCTAGCGATCGCAAAGCATCCACGTTAGGTCCAGAGAGAGTACCATCCCGATGGATATCGGTGTAGATGATAGCTGTTGCTCCAAATTCTTGCATTTGGATAGCTAATTGTATCGCTGAAACTTCGGATGTTTCTTTCCAACCGCGAGTTGCTACGAGTCCATTGCGCGCATCAATACCAATCACAATCTGTCCAGGAAATTCTTGACAAAGTTGTTGTACCAGTTGTGGTTGCTCGACAGCTATAGTTCCCAGAATCACCCGTTGTACACCTAAATCAAGTAACTGTTCCACGCGAGAGCGATCGCGAATCCCCCCGCCAATTTGAATAGGTACTGCAATTGCTTGAGTGATTTCCTCAATTGTCTTCAAGTTAACTAACTCACCCGTTTTCGCTCCATCCAAATCAACGACGTGCAATCTAGTGGCTCCTTGTTCCACCCACTGTTGAGCAACCTCAACAGGATTCTCGCTAAAAATTTGCGATCGCTCGTAATCGCCCTGATAAAGTCGCACGCAGCGACCTTCTAACAAATCTATAGCTGGGATAACTTCCATAATTTTCTTGAAAAACTAATTAAGTAGGGGTATGGGGGTGCAGGGGTGTAGGGGTGTAAGTGAAGAGAATTTGTGAAGTTAGAATCGTTTTCCTAAATTCAATTTCTCCTTATACCTTACACCCTTACACCCTTACACCCCTACCCCCTATTCCTTACTGCTTGGCGAAAACCTAGCACTATCAAGATATTAGCGAGGGTCAAAAAAAATTCTGCACCTCCGTGTAGCCAATCGACATTTGCTAGCTCTTCACCATAATGTACTTTGGCATAAATTCCGGCTGGAATAGTGACGCCGACGAAAACGAGAGTGCCGTAAAATCCATATAGTGCCAAACGGGGCATTTGCTGACTACGGCTGATAAACCACAAGAAACCCAAGTAGGGAAATAGGGAAACAATGAAAAGGGTTTCTTTTGAAATCATGACTGTTTTGGGGTGTGGGGTGTGGGGTGTGGG
>JAWQFQ010000036.1:0-59171 GCA_035967975.1 Scytonema sp. PMC 1070.18 | reverse complement strand
TAGGGGGATGTGAAATGTGTATGCTACTGACGAGAAGACTTTTAAAACATCCTCTTAGATTGGGAATGCGCTACGCGATAGTCAGCATTGAAATGAGTTTTTTACAGTTGACCCTTGCATCATTTGGTACTAGAATAAACTTTGAATTTAGGCGAGTTCCACACTCCCGGAGGATTTTAGATGAAATTACTACCCAATCTGCTTGCACTACTACGAAGACTACGACTACCTGTAGACTGTCAGGAGATGAATTTTGGCAAACTGACAGCCCTGTTGTCGCCACAAGTACAAACCGTTACTCAAGAAAACACAGGAGCAAGCAATTATGTTGATAAATCCCGCTACAAAATATCGCCCTTTTACCCCTGTTAAATTGTCTGACCGCACTTGGGCTTCTAAAACCATTACTCATCCGCCAATTTGGTTAAGCACAGATTTGAGAGATGGTAACCAAGCACTGATTGAACCGATGGACGTTACACGCAAGCTGCGAATGTTCAATCTGCTTCTGGATATAGGTTTTAAAGAAATTGAAATAGCTTTCCCTTCCGCTTCACAAACTGACTTCGACTTTGTTCGGTATCTTATTGAAAATCATTTAGTACCAGACGATGTGACGATTCAAGTTTTAACACCAGCCAGAGAAAACTTGATTCGTCGTACTTTTGAATCTTTAAAAGGTGCAAAGCAAGCCATTGTGCATTTGTACAATGCTACCTCACCTGTATTTCGTCGCGTGGTATTTGGTTTAGATCGCATTGCAACTATCAATTTAGCTGTATCGAGTGCAAAACTGTTTAACGAACTGGCTACAGAACAACCGTCTACAAAGTGGCGCTTCCAGTATTCCCCGGAAACCTTTACAGCAACAGAACTGGATTTTGCTAAAGATATTTGTGATGCGGTGATTGATGTTTGGCAGCCAACGTTAGAATGTAAGGCGATTGTCAATTTGCCTGCTACAGTGGAAGTGGCAACTCCAAATGTGTTTGCAGACCAGGTGGAGTGGATGCACCGGAATCTTGCTCAACGCGATCGCCTGATTATAAGTGTTCATCCTCACAACGATCGCGGTTGTGCGATCGCAGCTGCAGAACTCGCACAAATGGCGGGAGCAGAACGTGTTGAGGGTTGTTTGCTTGGTAATGGTGAAAGGACTGGTAATGTTGATTTAATTACACTGGCTTTAAACCTTTATACCCAAGGGATTCATCCTGGTTTAGACTTTTCCAATATAAATGAAGTAGCAAGAACTGTAGAGCACTGTAACCAATTACCCGTCCATCCCCGTCATCCCTACGTAGGGGATTTGGTTTTCACGGCGTTTTCTGGTTCTCATCAAGACGCCATCAAAAAAGGTTTTGCTGTCCAAAAACCAGAAGATATTTGGGACATCCCTTATTTACCTATTGACCCCGCAGATTTAGGTCGTGCTTACGAATCCGTTATCCGTGTCAATAGTCAATCGGGTAAAGGAGGGATATCCTTCTTGCTTGAACGTGATTACGATATCCTGTTACCGCGTCGTTTGCAAATCGAATTTAGTCAAATCGTGCAAAAGGAGATGGATACCACGGGTAAGGAAATGACATCCGAAGACCTTTGGCGACTTTTTAACGAAGAATATTTGCAGATTGATTCGCCCTTAAAACTCATTTCCCACTCTCTTTATGAAGACAGAGAGAATGGAGAATTACAAGTTCTGTCAGCCAAGTTGCAATCAAATGAGAAGTTGATTGGAATCAGTGGTTGTGGAAATGGTCCCATTGATGCTTTTATCAATGCACTGGGTTTTGATATCCGGGTTCACAGTTATGAAGAGCGATCGCTCAGCAAAGGTAGCAACGCCTCAGCGATCGCTTACATTGAAATTGCTGGTGAATTTATTCAAGGTTCATTGTATGGAGTTGGGATACACTCAAATATTGTGAAAGCTTCACTGCTTGCAGTTCTCAGCGCTGTTAATCGAGCTTTGAGGATAAGCCCTGAATTAAAATTCGGGCTCAAAGCTTAAACCCGTTAAAACGGGTTTTGGGGAAATTAGAAACCCGGTATCTCCAAGATACCGGGTTTCTGACACCGCAGGTACTGTTAACCGAGCAGTATTGCGATCGCTTCTACTTTTTGCGTGACTTCCCGATGAATTCATTAAACATGCCGTATTTACTTATTGTTCACGCTGAGCGGCGGTGAGTAAAAGGAACCAACATCGGAACTTGGTGACGATAATCAGCATACGTTTTACCATGAAGATCCACCAGATCGCGTTCTTCAAACTGAATAGCAACCAGAATATACGCTGTTGTGATTAGTGCGAACACTAGGTGAGTCGCGGTCATTGTTGGAGTTGACCAGAAGGCTAAAAGCCAACCTACGTAGAGGGGATGACGTACATATTTGTAAGGACCGGGTGTTGCAAACTTGAGTTGGGTATATTCCTTGCCTTGTAAATATAGCCAGACCTGGCGCAGACCAAACAGATCAAAGTGATTAATTAAGAACGTTGATACCAGCACTAACAACCAACCAGATGCAAACAAGCCATAGAGAAGAGCAACCCCCAAGGGGTTTGTGATATTCCAGATGGTGGTCCCGATGGGTTGCCAGAAATAGAACAAAGCAATTAAGCAGAGGCTAGAAAACAGGACATAAGTGCTTCGTTCAATGGTCTGTGGTACAAACTGAGTCCACCAGTTTTTAAATCCCTTACGAGCCATAACACTATGTTGAATAGCAAAGATCCCTAACAAGGCAGTATCGACTAGCAAGGCATTGTTCCAGGAAATCACAGGTACCGAATCGATAGAATGGGGAACGATAAAATTTCCTACAAATCCGCAGGCATAAAGAAACGTAAAGAAGAAGATTGCATAGCAAACTAGACCATAGAAAAACGCTGCAAGTCGCCCAATCTTATTTCGTCCCATGGAAGGAAGCATTTGTAAAGCCATAAGAAATCTCCTTGAAATAGAATCAGATAATGTAATTAATGGGTTTCAAATTACCCTAAAACTAAATTAAGCTGTTTGGAGAATTTACACAGTCCTTAAAAGTCTGATAAAGTCAGCAGTCAGAGAGAAAAATCAGTATTTTTTAGCTCAATATTGGGAACAGGTCAGAATAAGTCATTTATCCGAGTAGTATTGACTTTTGACTTTTGACTTTTGACTTTTGACTTTTGACTTTTGACTTTTGACTTCCCCGTTCGCGTAGCGTCTCCGTCAGGAGAAGGGGCTGACTTCCCCGTTCGCGTAGCGTCTCCGTCAGGAGAAGGGGCTGACACCCTCCCTACATACAACCTTGTATCCCTACCCAAGGTAAGATTGTAGCTAAGACGACTGTTTCGGCGGCGTTAGGACTAGAAGCGTTTTCTGTTGTGTACTTTGCCTCAAACATCGCTATGCATATCAAAACTGTACCCACCCAGCCCTTTACTGACCAGAAACCCGGTACATCCGGATTGCGGAAGAAGGTGACTGCTTTTGAGCAGCCTCATTATTTGGAAAACTTTGTTCAGTCTATCTTTGATAGCCTCGAAGGGTATCAAGGTAAGACATTAGTTTTGGGCGGCGATGGTCGCTACTACAATCGTCCAGCAATTCAAACCATTCTGAAAATGGCAGCTGCTAATGGCTTTGGGCGAGTCATGGTTGGTCATGGTGGTATTCTTTCTACCCCAGCAACTTCTGCCATTATTCGTAAATATGACACCTTTGGTGGTATCATTTTGTCGGCGAGTCACAATCCTGGTGGCGTTGATGGCGATTTTGGTATAAAATATAACATTAGTAATGGTGGACCCGCTCCTGAAAAGGTAACAGAAGCCATTTATGCACGGAGCAAGGTCATTGATAGCTACAAAATCATGGATGCTGCCGATATTAATCTTGACACATTAGGCTCATTCATGCTTGGCGATATGCAGGTAGAGGTGATTGATTCGGTAAACGACTATGCAGAGTTAATGCAGTCACTATTTGACTTTAACCGCATTCGCGATTTGGTGACAAATGGTCAATTCCGGATGTCTATTGACTCTCTGCACGCTGTTACAGGTCCTTATGCTCACAGACTTTTTGAGGAGCTTTTAGGCGCACCAAAGGGTACTGTTCAAAATGGTACTCCCTTGGAGGACTTTGGTGGCGGACATCCAGACCCCAACCTAGTTTACGCACATGACCTTGTGGAAACTATGTTTGGTGAAAATGCTCCTGATTTCGGAGCGGCTTCCGACGGGGATGGAGACAGGAACATGATTCTAGGTCGTCGATTCTTCGTGACTCCTAGCGATAGCTTAGCTATATTAGCTGCAAATGCTAAACTAGTTCCAGGTTATAGTTCGGGTCTTGCGGGAATAGCTCGTTCTATGCCTACCAGTCAAGCACCAGACCTTGTCGCTAAACAACTCGGTGTTGATTGTTATGAAACTCCCACTGGTTGGAAGTTCTTTGGGAATCTGCTAGATGCAGGTAAAGCAACCTTATGTGGTGAAGAAAGCTTTGGGACAGGTTCTAACCATATCCGCGAAAAAGATGGTCTTTGGGCGGTGTTATTTTGGTTAAATGTCCTGGCGGTACGTCAGCAGTCTGTTGAGGAAATTGTGACAGAACATTGGCGAACCTACGGACGCAACTACTACTCTCGCCATGATTATGAAGCAGTAGATAGCGATCGCGCCAACACTCTCATCACAAATCTGCGTTCAAAAACAGCAGACCTCAAAGGAAAGCAATTTGGTTCCTACCAGGTCGAGTACAGCGATGACTTCAGCTACACCGATCCAGTAGATGGTAGCGTTAGCCAGAAACAGGGTGTTCGTATTGGTTTCACCGATGGTTCCCGGATTGTTTTTCGGTTATCTGGTACCGGAACTCAGGGCGCAACTGTCAGGGTTTATCTAGAAAGCTACGAACCCGACCCAGCAAAACAGAACCTCGATCCACAGGAAGCTTTAGCAGACCTCATCAACATTGCAGATGAAATTGCTCAAATTCATCAATTGACTGGGATGGATAAGCCTACTGTTATTACTTAAGGTATAGTTTAGCTTGAAAGGCAGAGGGTAAAGGGCAGACAACTCAGGGGAAAATCCGTTCTTCTGATTGCCCGAACCCTCGATATTGACCACTTATGAGGACATTCGGCGATGCGCCGTTGTTTGGGTTAAGATAGTTTAATCTACTAATTTTGTCTCTTTAGTTGCTTTCTGTCATTGTTTTAATCCATTGACAAACTCTGAATACTACGCACAATAAGTAACTTATAAGTAGATGTTGGTGTGAGTCTATGAACGCTAGAAACAGATTAGTTCCTGGTTTTCTGTTATCTTTGTTACTGTTTAGTCATACTTTAACTCTTCAGCAAAAGGTTCTTGGTTCCCAAGTCGTTCCAGAGGAAACCGATTTGCCCAAAAACTTATGGAAGTATCAAAATGCGATCGCTCAACGTGAAAAGAAGATATGTATTCGTAGTTTCTGCATTGATAAAGGACAATTAACAGAAAACTTTTTAGCTAAGCAAATACGAGAAATTACTGAAAAAAATGCTCCCGTTACAGTCAGTAGTAACAATCGTTATCCCCTAGTTTCCTCGCTTCCTGGGGAACCATTCCGTCCTAGCGTCCTTGATTTGCAAGGTGCTTCACCCACGCAAGTCATATCCGCAGGCGATTATATTATCCCCGTCAAAGTGTATTATCTACAAAAGGTAGCAAGCAGCCCCAATGGACACCGTTATTCTCTAGGTAAGTACGGTGGTAGCAGGAAGGAAGTTCTAGCAGCTTTAAACCAAGCGGCTGCAAGTTCTAAGGATGTCTCTGACAAAGATATGCAAAACCTATCTTGGGCGATACAAGCGGGAGCAGCGTATAAAGATTTACCAGTGCAAATGCAAGTATTAGTAGATAAGCTTATCCCTCAATATCGTTCTGTGTTGAAGGCGGAGTGGTGGGACGAGATAGAGAACCTATGGAATAAAAGTTCTCAAGCATTACATCTGAGTTCATTGCAGCAGTTTTTAACAAAAAACCTAGGGGATACAGGGCGCAACTTGTTGGCGGTGAAGCAAGTCCGCGAACGTCTAACGGGGCGTGGAGGAAACAGTCAAAACCTATCTGATATTTTTTTGCTTAAAGATGGAACACCAGGAACGGGAAATGTTTTAGAAACTCAGTGGAGTCAGCTTAGTGATGGAGTTTACGCCCGCTTTGTCACGCCAGGTAATGCTGATGATACTGGGTTGCTAATGTTGCGTATTGCAGAAAAGAAAGTGAATGCTAAGACACAGACGAATGCTCAAACTAAAGGTTTCCCATTGCTACAACTTATTTCCAATGCGTTAACAGTTTATGAACTCTATCAGTTAATTACTACTTTAGTGGCTTTACCGGAAGGCAATCAAAACGTCCAACCACTAACAATGTCCCCTGATTTATTTGGAGTGACAAAAGAATTAGTAGATTTTGGTATAAAAGTCTGCGAACGAAGAGGTACTCCCAAAGGAAGATTGTCAAAAGCAATTAACATCATGTGCAGTGTTGCTAATGGAACACCGCAGATTGTGAAACCGAAAATCAAATAAACAGGGTGTGGGGTGTGGGGTATTGCTCATGAAAAATTTAAATTTATTTCAGGGCTATTACCATTCTCTTTTCGTTTCTTGGTAGAGGAACTTGGAGTAAGTGTTTTACCCACAAAACTCATGCAAAGTGCATCACAACCACTAGAACTTCTTCACGCTCAAACAAACACCTCTTTTCAAATACCGCCAAACCTGTGTGTCATTCACATTGTTATCATTGTACCAATAACGCTGACATCCTTCTTACTCGCTACGGGTTCTTTATCAATCGGATATCAGCTTTTTACGAGTGGAAAGGTTTTTAACTTGAATCCTCTTGCATTTAGGGAAGTGTTAATTAAAAAGTAAAGCTTCTTGGTTATTGGAAAAGTTACCTAAACATTCCAAAACTCCTGCGCCATTGCTTCAACCGTTTTTTCTAAATCTGGTAAGTACCTTTCTATCACTCTCCAAACAATATCAAGGTCTACACTCAAATATTCATGAGTTAATTTATTACGAAAACCTGCTATATTACTCCATTCAATTTCAGGGTATGTGTTTTTCCAATCTCTGGGTAGTTTTTGCACAGATTCACACATTACCTGAAGATTCCTTAAAACTGCATCTTGGGTTTTAATATCCTGGAAAAATACTTCTTTACCTTCAACTGTATATTGCTTAATTCTGCTGATACAATCTCGAATATGAATTAAATAAACTAGATTATCTTTCATAAAGGAATGGCTTCATTTAAAACTTTATCTCGAATTAAATAATGTAAAGATTGAGTTGTAACGACATCAACTTTCCGATGTAACAAAGTTTCTAAATCTAAAATTAAACCACCGGGAAACCAAGCTGAAATTTCATCTAAATCGTAATCAATTAAAAAATCAATATCACTTGCTTCTGTTTCCTCACCTCTAGCCACACTACCAAAAACCCGCAGGTTACAAGCACCGTGTTTAGCAGCAATGGTCAGGATTTCTTCTCGCTTTTCTTGCAGTAATTGTTTTAATCCCATTTTCACATTCTCTCCTAACTCATCTTGGAGCAAAATTAATAGTATATTAACACATTTTATCCTTAGTAATCTTATACAAGACCACAGTTGTAGGGGCGTTGGCGGAGCCTTCCCGGAGGGTACGGCTGTTCGCCCAGACTTTGGGTTTGTAGTGTTCTCACCTACAATTACTGACGGGCGGGACGCCCGTACCACAAGAGATATTTTTAATCAAAACTCCTCAACACTAAAACTCATTAACAATGCGGTTTAACTCTTGTACCATCCAAGAGTTAGCATCAGTTTGTAAAAACAATTCTGTTAGAGTGCGGTAATACCATAAAGTTCCCTCTTTACCACCTTTAAACTTTTTCCAAGTTGCTTCCCTGTCTTTATACAAATCACTCAAAATACTACGCGCATTATGTAACTTATCCGCTAGCGCTACCCTGCGAACTGATGCTGAAGCATGACGCAATTTTTCAATATGTTGCTGTTTGCGTTCTTTCCAAGGCGGTTTTGGTATAGTATCTGCATCGGTGCAACCATCAACGATTTCGACGACTCTTTCACCAAATATATTTAAAATCACTTCGCGGGTTGCTTTCCCTCCCTGATCTTCCACCGCATCATGTAATAGTGCAGCTATCGCTTCATCCTCATCACCACCATCTTCTAACACCAGCGCTGCTACACTTAACAGGTGACTAATATAAGGTACGTTACCGCCCTTTCTAGTTTGTTGGGCGTGGAGTTTATTCGCGTAAACTAAAGCTTGTTCAAAGCGATCGCTTAATTTTGTTGTTTCCGTTATGTTCAAGTTCATGGGTTATTACCGTATTTGTCCTGCTGCTTGTGGAAGTATGTTTATAGATTAGCACCAGGTGGAAAAGGCTATTTCCATTTCCTACATAGGGTATGGGGTGTAGGGGCGTTTTGTTTTGTAGTTTATGAATTTGTTGGCGAAACTCTTTGATTGCTGACAATGGACATTAGAAACCCGGTATCTTTGAGATACCGGGTTTCTTGCTCTTCACGAATGATTTAAATTTGTCATAGCATCTAGTAAAAATAGACCTGCATCTTTATGCAATCCCTTATTTTGCTGAGAACAACCATGCTGTGTCAAACATCGCGGACAACCAGATTCGCAGTTACATTTTTTTGCTAAAGCGATCGCTTTAGCAGCAAATTTAGGGAGTTGATGAAAGATAGCTTCTGAAGCACCATTACCACCCTCACAAGTGTCAAAAAAGTAACCTATTCCCCTCCCCATTGATTGAGACACCACACTATCAACATCCAAGCTAGATGACAAAACGACTAACGGAACGGCTTTTACTATCTGATGCTGCATACTATGTAGTGTCACAAAATCAGGAGCACAAGTCCATAAATCTTGAAATTTTTCAGGAATATCATTGTCACAATCAGCCATGATATTTTTTCTAATTGCAGACATTTCTGCTTCTAAAATCTTCTGCAACGGCTGATTTAATTCTACTTTCACACAAGGTGCTTGATACTGTGTTTTGTAGGGCTTTTCAAATTTGACTTCTGAAGTCACTTGAGTGATTTCCGCCGATCGCAAAGGACGTTTGCAAGCAGAACAAGTATGACCTTCTAGTGGTTTGTGATAATTAACACATCGTGTTGAAGTACAAGTTATTCCATAAGTTCTCTTCAGGAGTCGATAACCGGAAACAATGGTTGTCATTTCTCCCCAAGCCAAAGTCAAACGCAGTCTGCTCTCTTTGATTCCCAACGGAAGAATTTTTTGTTCTGCTAATACTGACAGTACCTGAATATCCAACTCAGAATCGGCTTCAGTAGATACATCATTCTCTTTTCCTAAATATTTTAATAACGCTTCTCCCCGTTCTTCATTGAGACTTTCACTGCGATAGCTAACGAGAAAACCACCTTCATCCTGTGCAGAATATATAGCACCGGGGAAAACTTCCCGATGAGCTAGTGACAGGGACATGGTTTCAAAGATTTCACGAGAGTGGGAATCAGTTAGTGAGATAGATATTTCCGCACTCCCTCTCAAATTAATATTCTTATGCGGATATCCCTGTCCCCAAAGTTTTTTCGCACCATCACTCAGGAAAAGTTTGTTTTGCTGTAACAACGAGTCCGCAATAGTACCCGCTGCTTGTCCAAAACGGTTTCTTAACTCCTGTAAAGGAACTCCACTTTCCACGCAAGCACATTCTAAATGTTTGCTTAAAATTGTCGGGTAGTCTGGATTAAACGCAGCACTTTCTATCTCACCTAATAGCAGTTCTTGGGGATGTAAACCGTAGAAACAATCCACTGGATTTTGAGCTAGTGGGAGAAAAATCACCAATCCGTGTTGTTTACGCCCTGCTCTTCCTACGCGTTGCCAAAAAGACATCAGACTCCCTGGGAATCCACGGATTAAACAGCAGTCGAGTTCTGGTAAATCAATTCCTGCTTCCAAAGCTGAGGTAGAAAGGATAACTTTGATTTGTCCAGTTTGTAACTGTTGGATAATCGAACGACGGCGATCGCCTGTCAACGAACTGTGAAACACTGCTACTTTTGTCGCCAGATAACTCAACCCTTGACGTTGTGTTTCTCGTTGAATCAAACCTAGCAAACCTTTGACAGCAACCCTAGAGTTACAAAACACAATACCACTCAAATCGTGTTGCAGCCAAGAAATGACAATTTTACAAGCCTCTGGATTAGCCGCACTGCTGGGATTCAAGCATAACAAAGTGCGCCCTGCGTTATCAGCACCACTGCGTTCAATCAAATGCAACCGTTCAGGCGTATGTGTTCTTCCGGTAAACCGCAACGCCATTTCCTGTGGATTTCCAATTGTAGCACTGCAAAATATATACTGTAGAGAATTAGAATGACCACCAACCGCATCAACAGCAAGCCGCAACCGTCTCATCAAATTAGCAAAGTGAGCGCCAAAAGCACCAACATAACTATGGGATTCATCTATCACCACCCAACGTAACTGTCGCAAAAACTGACGCCAAGGTTCTCCTTCATCCTGACGCCGCACCTTATATAAATGATGGTGTAGCAAATCAGGGCTAACAGCCAAGATGTTTGGGGGGTGGGGAATAAACATCTGCTGTCGTTTCTCTTTTGGTGTATCACCCGTCATTAATGCAATTTTAACAGGACGATTGGAAGGTATAACTTTCACCAACCTCTGTAGCTTCCGCATTTGGTCAAAAGCAAGTGCCTTGAGAGGAAAAATGTATAATGCTGTTGTCTGAGGTTGTACAAGGCATGACTCCAGGATAGCTAAGTTGTAGCATAGGGTTTTTCCAGAAGCAGTAGGGGTGACAAGGCTTAGGTCAAAACCAGCACGGAGTTTAGTGAGTGCTTCCCATTGATGAGAGTAAAGGTTGAGAATACCGTTTTTTTGAAGAGCAACCCGTAAAGCTGGCGGTAAATTATTTGGTATTCGGTAGGTCACACCAGGGTTTGTGGGAGTGACATCTATTGCAATTAACGAAGAGGATAATTCTTGAGCGATCGCACGAAACGTTAGCTGAGGAATTTCCTGAATTTTCTCTAAATCAAACCCCAGAGAGTTCCCTCTATTGTCCTGTTCTGCAAAAGTTGAATCCAGAACAGCATCACTAGCGCGAAGAACACCTTGGTTAACAGCTGCTAACCAGTCAGGAAACTGAATTGGGTTAACATCCTCCACAAACCGCACAATCAATCGCTTCCCCAATACAGCCATCACCTCACCCACCCCATGCTCGCTGGAGTATATATATTTACCAGGAGATAGCCAATCAGGAGGTTCCGGTACTGCTTCTTGTGCAGCACGAATAATAGCAGCGTAGTCTGTAGGTTCGTTGTGAGTCACAAAGGCGATGTTTGATTACTATTCTATCTTAAAACCAATATGGTTGGTGTTAAAGATGGCAGATAATTAAGTAGCTAAGTTAAGATAACGTGTTATCTCGCTAAAAAACCCAGTTTCTAATTCAATGACCCGCTTTATACATGACAAATTTGCCAAAGATTATCTGGAAGAATTACTCAAAAATTATGGAGAGGTCAAGACATCGGAAAAAGTCTCAACAGAAATAAAAGAAATTGATGTTTTATTCATTCCTTCGCAGCCACAAACGTCAGCGATATCAAGATTAGGGCTGCTGGGGAGATTGGCGAAATCCCCGATGATATTAGAACCCTTCCGCAATCCAGCTTCGGCGGATGAAATCTGCGATTGTCTCGTCAAAGTCTTAGAAATCAAAACCGAAATGCGACGGGAAGCCAAAGCCAAGAAAACCAAACTGTCAGAACAGAAGATTCCGAAATTATGGGTTCTGACTCCAACAGCATCTGCCAAAATATTATCAAGCTTTAATGTGAAGAGAAAAGCCGGATGGTTACCAGGAATATACTTCTTAGGAGACGCATTACGAGCAGCAATTGTGGTCATACATCAGCTACCGCCAACACCAGAGACATTATGGTTGAGAGTTTTAGGTAGGGGAAAGGTGCAAGAAACAGCAATGACTCAATTGCTCTTGCTACCATCTGAGCATCCATTTCAGAAAGCAACGCTAGAATTAGTTTACAACCTGCGCGAAAATTTGAGAGTTAATCAAGATTTAGATCGAGATGACAGGAAGTTAGTTATGCGATTAGAGCCACTTTATCAACGCGACAAGGAACAAGCCAAGCTCGAAGGACGACTCGAAGGACAACTTGAAGGACAACTTGAAGGAGAACAACGTCTAGTTATACGTCAGCTAAACCGCCGCTTTGGTGAAATCGATACATCATTAACTCAACAAGTGAGAAGATTATCGATACAACAACTCGAAGTGTTGGGAGAAGCGTTATTAGACTTTTCTGGGGTGGCTGATTTACAAGCATGGTTAAACCAACAAGATTGATTTCTCATTGATGAGATTTCTTAACAACTGAGGACGTGGGTTGGTCACGTCCTCACAACTAACTACTCCCTTCCCAGTCAGTCTTAGAAATCAAAACCGAAATGCGACGGGAAGCCAAAGCCAAGAAAACCAAACTGTCAGAACAGAAGATTCCGAAATTATGGGTTCTGACTCCAACAGCATCTGCCAAAATATTATCAAGCTTTAATGTGAAGAGAAAAGCCGGATGGTTACCAGGAATATACTTCTTAGGAGACGCATTACGAGCAGCAATTGTGGTCATACATCAGCTACCGCATTTAAACCAAGATGACAGGAAGTTAGTTATGCGATTAGAGCCACTTTATCAACGCGACAAGGAACAAGCCAAGCTCGAAGGACGACTCGAAGGACAACTTGAAGGACAACTTGAAGGAGAACAACGTCTAGTTATACGTCAGCTAAACCGCCGCTTTGGTGAAATCGATACATCATTAACTCAACAAGTGAGAAGATTATCGATACAACAACTCGAAGTGTTGGGAGAAGCGTTATTAGACTTTTCTGGGGTGGCTGATTTACAAGCATGGTTAAACCAACAAGATTGATTTCTTATTGATGAGATTCTTTAACAACTGAGGACGTGGGTTGGTCGCGTCCTCACAACCAAAAAGGTGCAAGAAACAGCACTGGCTCTTAACATTCTCCGCAGTTCGCTTCTTGAATAGATTGGCGAAACATAAAGAGTCCATATTTCAAGACTTCTCCCAATATTTTAATCTCACCCGCTGTCCAAACGGGTTCGTAGCCTTTGGAAGGAGGTGATGTTGCTGGGTGATTTGGGAGATTATTACCCCAAAAAAGTTTATCGTAAATTTTGTTTGTTTTTTGGCGATCGCAATCAAAGGTCGAATCCCCGACGGAAGCAGCTACATCAGTAAATAGATTCCAAGCTGTTAGCAAGTAGACACAGTCAACTTTTTTCTTTGTGGGCTTTTCTAACCAAGACTTTACTATGTCTAAATCGTGTATGATGATATCTCCATCTTCCAATTGCAAGCCACTATTTTCAGCGTAAATGCGTAACTGTATTGTATTTTTGAAAATAGGGATTTGTCCAGTATCTTTGTCTACCACAACTCCATCAACATCGTTGGTATACCAAATTAGATACCCATTTACTTGGTCAAGCCTGTACCAGAGAGTAAAATGTTTGCGAGTCATAGTCCTTTGTTAAGGCAGCAAAGTTATGGGTGTATAAGATACCGGGTTTATATCAATTTTATCTAATTTGTAAAAATTGAGCCTCCCCATAAACCCGGTATCTTGAAGATACCGGGTTTCTCGCCTTTTACGAAGGACTTAGTATATTTTCAAAACTAACACAAAATAGCGGCTTCCAAATTTTGCATCAATCGTTTTGCTTTTTTAAGTAAAATTACGCAATTTTATAATGCTTTTATAAGCACATAATAAAGAAAATATAATAATGTAGTGAAAACTTGTAAACCCACAAAAGCTTTTAAAATAAACATTTTTTCACATTTACGTTTTCAACAAAATAAGAGTAATTTTTTGAAAATAAGATAAAAATATAACATTACGGGAATCAACAAGAAAAAAACTTTGTATGATAGGTTACAGATGAAAAGCAGTTGATAACAAACGAGTTGCAGCAGCTGTCTGACTAATCAAAGAAGATTCAAATAGTAGGAGATTGCTTTGAGATGAAAAATGTTGTTAATATACTTGGCTCTGCTTTGTTAGCTACTGGATTGGCTGTTTCAGTTATGGCTGCACCAGCACATGCTGAAAACAACGGTAATGGTGGAAATAGTGGTAATGGTGGAAACAACAACAATGCTGGAAACAACAGTAATGTAGTTTCAAGTGTGACTTGTGCAGTTAATAATGTCAGTCTTGGAGGAGTTAATGCTACTGCTTGTCAGGGACCCTTTTCTGGGAATGATACAGGGGCGCAAGGTACTTTGTTAAATGACTTGAATAACGGTCTTTTTGCAGCCAATGTAGGTTCTGATGTCACTTGGAGTTTAGCTGGTAAATCTGATGAGTCAAATAACTTCTTGACAGCGGCTAACGGTTCAAGCGCTGGTAGCTGGAGCCTCAAGAATGCATTAAGTACAGATACGTTTGTGCTGAGCCTGAAGACTAGTACCGCGTATAGTGCTTATTTATTCACGGGTATTGATTTTGCTGAAACGGGTTTAAATGGACTATTCAACACCATTGGTGTGGCTTTAGACGGTAGTGGAAACGCAGGAAAGGGACTGTCTCATGCCTCATTGTATTTGGCTAATAAACCCAATACCCCTAAAAAAGTACCGGAACCAAGCGCTTTGATTGGTCTTGGTCTAGCAGTAGGTGGAATGGTCGTGACCCGTCGTCGCAAGTCCAATTAGGAACTTCCAAATAAAAAGTCGGTCAATATCTCCTGTGGTGCGGGCTTCTAGCCTGCCACTTGTATAAGACGGGCGGGGACGCCCGTACCACATTTTAGGAGAATTTATTTCTTAGAAATCTCTAAAAGCCAACATTCTCGCGCAATTTCCCAGTCTTCTTCTGTATGAATCACCAAGACTCGTACAGTGGAATCGGGGGTAGCAATATCTGTATCAACAGGTTTGTGTTTATTTTTTTCTAAATCAAGTTTTAATCCCAAAAATCCGAAGGCTTCACACGTTGCGGCGCGAAGTTCTGAATCATTTTCGCCAACACCTGCGGTAAATATGAGTGCATCTAATCCCCCCAGACTTGGAAGCATAGCTCCAATATAAGAACGTAAGCGATGAATATATATGTCAATAGCAAGTTGAGCTCGAGAATTTCCTTGGGAAATGGCTTGACGAATCTGGCGCATATCACCAGATACCCCAGAAATTCCACGTAAGCCGGAAGCACGGTTTAAAACATGGTCTAGTTTATCAACGGTGTCATCAGATTGTCGTAAAAGGTGAACGAGAATTCCGGGATCGACAGCACCAGAACGAGTCCCCATCATCAATCCATCAAGAGGTGTGTACCCCATTGTTGTATCCACACTGCGACCATTCTTGATTGCTGCTAAGGAGCAACCGTTACCCAAGTGACAGGTGATGAGTTTTAGAGATGCTAAATCTTGATTGAGGATTTGAGCAGCACGTTGAGCACAATACTGATGGCTGATTCCATGAAATCCGTAACGCCGGATACCTTGCTCTACCCACTCGTAAGGACCAGGATAAATAGCAGCCGCATCAGGTAGACTGGAATGAAATGCGGTATCAAAAACTGCGACTTGCGGAATTGAACTTAAACGTTGCTCTACAGCTTCTATACCCTCCAAATTAGCAGGATTGTGAGCAGGAGCCAGAGCAATAAGACGGGCGATCGCCTGTTTCACTTCCTCCGTAATTTCCACACTTTCTCGGTATTCCTGCCCACCATGTACAACACGATGACCCACAACGTCAATTTCTGAAAGCTGATTAATTACCTTGGTGGAACCACTGCATAACGTATCAAGCATATGGGCGATGACTTCAGACCGCGAATCTCCTGGGATTTCTTCTTCAAGGACTTCACCCCGATTTGTTTTTACCTCAACTTCTGCGTAACCTTGATGGTGAGTCCAATCTACTTTTGCTTCCCAAAGAGGTTTTAGCGGTTCTTTTGGGAAAGTATCTCCAGAAATATCGTACAAACAACTCTTTTGGCTGCTAGATCCGGCGTTGAGTACTAGTATTTTCATCTAAAATCTCCGGGAGTGTAGAAACCTTGAGGATAAAGTCCAAGGAACACGACACTGGCAATTCTAATTGCTGTCTCCTTTTAGGATAGACAAGCACAGGAGTAATACTTCATCTAAAATACAGCAATCTCTCTACACTCTCAATACTTGTCGGTTAAGCCAGATTAGAAACCCGGTTTCTCAGAGCAAGAATAACCAAAACCTACGCAGGATTGGGGTAACTCCTGCGAAACCGGGTTTTTTGACATTGCTTAATACCAACCGTGTTGGTCTTTCATACTAATACTACTTTGACTGTACAGGGACTTTCAAATTAGCGGTAGGACGATTCTTCCCAGTCGTTAGTACTAATATTCTCCCTTGACTGTCAAAAGCATTTCTTCCAGGTGCTAGTCTAGTCGTCGTTATTCTGTATCCAGAGCCAATAATTCTGTCATATTTAACCAAGGGATGTAATGGTCTGCGTTGAAAACAACGGCGAATACGAAGTTGTCCTCGTGGACGTAAGTAAGATTTTCTTCTGTCAATATTGAAATCAACTCCACGATTTGTTCTGTTGATGAGAGTATAGGTGTAGCAACGTCTAGTTCTGAGCGAGGGGGATTGTTGTGCAACTACACTATTACTAAATATCATTCCCCCTAAAATCGAAACCAAAGCTGTACCACTGAACAAAACACGGTGTAGGTTTATTGTTGTTGTAAAGTTCATTACAATCTCCTTTACAGTCAGAATCACAATCAAAATTTCGCTTTTGATATACCAAACCAAGTTGATATATCGAATCAGGCAAAGTTTATATCTTGAGTTATGCCTTCTTTTTTCTGTTAAATATTCAGTTCTATTTATCTATTCCACTCTCAATCTCAGTTTTTATGTAAACTCAAGTTATAATCTGTTAATTTTTGTAAAAATAATAGCTAGACCAGATAATTTTCCGAAAACTTGTTATCAGGTCTTGTAGTTTTAGGTATTGCTATCTCAGGCAATCATGTCACTTAAGTGTAGATTTATGCAGCAGTAAGTGCATAACCTAGCATATAGCACGTAAATATCGCTGGACTGACAATATTGTCACAATTAGCCTAGTAGCAAGATATCAGTATCCCTATTCTTGTTAAGATTGAAAGGTTTAATAATGGATCTAGAGTATTTAACTGATAATTTTTTGCAATCTAACCAACTTTATCGCAAGCTGAAAAAGGAAGCTTATGACCTTCATACAAATATTTACTGGCAAGTACGTCAAGAAATTATCTATCAATTTAGTTCACAGAATCTACAGGAGAATATTTCAAAAGAAAGAATAGATTTATATGTACAAAATTTGTTACAAAAAATACTCTATCAGCAACTTGACATTCTAGCTATTAATGCAAAAAAAATAGCCCTCTGTCTTGAGCCACATCAACTCTATCCACCAAGTCATCATAAATATTTGTCCAGGTGTCGTCAGTTATTTTATGCTACTAAATTTTCAGGTAGGCTTAAGCGTCCAGATAAAAATTATCTTGGCTCACAAATTTATCCAGACATAGTTAATGAATACGAATTAGAAATATGGTGTTTTATTTGTAGAAAAATTAAAGAATTTCAGAACAAAAATATTTCTACAAAGACAAATTCATCTGTCAGTTACTTTATGATTTGGTTAAATAGCTGTGCTAATTTTATTTTTAAAAAAGCATCTGCCAGATTTAAACCAATCCCCTATGAGGTTGTCAGTTTGGATCAATATCTATATACAGTACCTGATACAAAGGAAGTGCCGTTATCAGAAAAATTAAGAAATGTCATAGAGAAAGATAACAAAGACATTTTTAGCAAGGAATGTATCCGCAACAAACCATGTGCGAACTTTAGAGAAATTACTCTTCTATCACTGAATGGTGATTCTATGACTAAAATTGCAGAAAAATTTGGTGTGCCACTACAAACTTTGTATACTTTCTACAAACGTTGCGTAAATAAATATAGACAAGTGATTATAGAAAATATTTAATCATTAGACATCTCCAGAAATTAATTCTGCGTTACCCAAAACCTTTGGTAGGGGCGTTGGCAATACTGCAAGGGATACGATATTTGAGGTACCTCAAACGCGCCAGAAACCCAGTTTCTTTGAGAAACCGGGTTTCTGACACCAAGTATTTTACGTTTAATTTAGTTGTTCTACTTATTTGAGAAGGAAAAGCTTACGCTTACTTAGCAACTTCTACTTCTGCCATTTGAAGAACTGCACCTAAACCAGAGCCCATCTCTTCTGGTGTAATTTTGCCGTCTTTATTTGCGTCTAGTGCATCAAATACGGCATCAGTTCCCATCCACTCTTCACGGGTAATGAAACCATCCCCATCTAAATCGTAGACATGGAAGATATCTTTAGCAGCAAGGCTGAGTGTGGACTCTCCCTCCAAACGAGCCAATCTTTCTGCGAGAAGTGTTTCTAATGTTTCTAGTGCCTTCGTGAAACCTTTGATACCTTCATCTAGTTTATCTGACGCCATACGGTCAGCAGCGTGCATCTTGTCAAAGTTAGCTTTGTCCATCGGGATTTTCTCGATATCCATTGCTGCTGCTTTCGCGGGGTCAAGTTTACGTGGTAATTCTCCTGTTGTCGCTTGTAACTCCGCCAACAAAGCTGGAGAAATAGTGAGCAAATCGCACCCAGCTATTTCTGTAATTTCACCAATGTTACGGAAACTGGCTCCCATAACTTCGGTTTTGTGCCCGAATTTCTTGTAGTAGTTGTAGATTGTAGTTACAGATACCACACCTGGGTCTTCCGCTGGAGGGTAGCTCTCGCGTCCGGTTTCTTTTTTATACCAGTCGAGAATACGACCAACAAAGGGAGAAATGAGAGTGACACCAGCTTCTGCACACGCGATCGCTTGATGAATACCAAACAGGAGAGTTAGGTTGCAATGGATACCTTCTTTCTCCAAGATTTCCGCAGCACGAATCCCTTCCCAGGTAGACGCGATTTTGATGAGGATGCGATCGCGGGAAACTCCAGCCGCTTTATACTGAGCAATCAACTCTCGTGCTTTGCTTACAGTAGCTTCGGTATCGTAGGAGAGACGTGCATCCACCTCAGTAGACACCCGACCAGGAATGATTTCTAAAATCTTCAACCCGAAAGACACCGCCAATCGGTCAAAAGCTAGAGTCGCAACTTGCTTTTGGCTTGCTCCCGTACCTGCATCTTTCTTTGCTTGGAGTAAAGTCTGGTTAACAATTTCCGCATATTCTGGCATTTGTGCTGCAGCGGTAATCAGAGAAGGGTTGGTGGTTGCATCTTGTGGCGTGAATTTTTTAATCGCCTGAATATCACCTGTATCTGCAACTACAACAGTCATTGCCCGCAATTGTTCCAGTAAAGTCTTAGACATTAATGACTCCTTTAATATTCAAGAATAGACTGCCGGCTCAATTAAATCATAGGGGGTAAAAGCTGAAAAATTCGTAATTGTTAATTCCTATTTTGTAATTTGGATTGTAGTTCAGAATTACGAATTCATGCCACAACAGGCTGTCCGATACTATGCACCTTAATCAAGCTTGTCGTTCCCGACTTTCCAATCGGTATACCTGAGGTAATAACCACTTTATCCCCTCGTTTCAGCAAACCCTCTTCTAAGACAGTTTTCTCAATACCCATCAGCATTTCTTCAGCAGTATAGACCGGGGGGATCAATACGGGTTTCACACCCCAAGACAATGACAGCTGGTTGTAAGTAATTTCTTCAGGAGTAAGAGCAATAATCGGCGTTGACGGACGGTATTTAGACACAAGTCTTGCCGTACTTCCACTGGAGGTGTTGCAAAGAATGGCACGCGCACCGACCTCGTAAGCAATGCGACACACAGCTTCTGCTAAGGACTCGGTAATAGTTAGACTACCAGCATCGTAAGTCCACAATGCTTGTCGTGCTCCCTCTTTTAAGGCGTTTTCCGTTCGGACAGCAACACTATGCATCATTTGAACTGCGGCGATAGGATACTGTCCTACAGCTGTCTCGCCAGACAGCATGACTGCATCAGTACCATCGAAAATAGAGTTTGCAACATCGGTGACTTCAGCGCGGGTAGGGTCGGGAGCGCTAATCATCGACTCTAACATTTGTGTTGCGGTAATGACTGGTTTTCCAACTCGATTGCAACGGAGAATAATATCTTTTTGAATCAGAGGAACTTGGTCAATGGGCATTTCTACACCTAGATCCCCTCGCGCAACCATGATTCCGTCTGCAACTTTCAGAATATCGTCTAAATTCTCAACAGCTTCTCGTCTTTCAATTTTGGCAATAATACGAATATCTGCACCTGCGGCTTCTATCATTCTTTGTGCTGGCTCCAAGTCTTGGGGCGATCGCACAAAAGAAACCGCCACCCAGTCTACACCAGATTGAATGCCAAAACGCAAATCGTTGAGGTCTTTCTCTGTGATAGAAGTCACGGGTAAATGAGTTTCTGGAAGATTCACACCTTTGTGGGTTGTGATTAAACCACCAATGATCACCTCAGCATGGATTTTATCAGCTGTACGCTGGGTGACCATCAACTTGACGCGACCATCATTAATCATGATTGGTTCGCCACGTCGTACCATTGCAAACAAAGTTGGCAGTGGTAAGGGTAAATCCTCTGGACTACTGCCTTCATTTTGCATCACAAAGGTGACTTCTTGCCCTGCTTCGACATTGACCCCTTCTTTTGGTAATATTCCCATGCGAATCTTGGGACCACACAAATCTTGCAAGAGGGCTATGGGTTGTTGTTTGACACTACTGATTTGTCGAAGATGTTTAATAGTTTGACCATGAAATTCATGTTCTCCGTGGGAGAAGTTCAGTCTTGCTACGTTCATTCCAGCATCTACTAAAGCTTGTAAGCGTTCCGGTGTAGATGTTGCAGGTCCAACTGTACAAATTATTTTGGTTTTACGCATAATAATCAACCTGAAAAACAGGTAGTAGAGATTCCGCGATCGCATGCAAAGAGCATCAATTACCCATTACAGCGGATGTATTGCTAGTTTCATCCGTAATACTACGGTTGACAACCTTAATGATATATAAAATGCACCTTGAATAACGATTACATTGTAGGCTCAATTTCAGAATATGGCAGGGGTAGTATGCAACTTTTATCGATAAAATTTCCTTCAGCATTCAGCTATTAGCGCCTCAGCAATCAGCGAATGGGATATTTTAGTTATACTTTGAGCGGTCAGCACTTGCTGCTATCAGCTTTCAGTCAATAGCTTATGGCTAATAGATCCTAGCCACACCAAATGCTCAGTTTATACCGTACAAAGTATAATTTACCCAAATTCAGCGAATACAAATATGCCAAAAAGCTGATTGCTGAAAAGCTGAATGCTGAATGCTTACAAACTACGCTGCGACTGCTACGCGTTCTAACAGACCTTCTTTTTGTGCCATAGACAACATCAAGTCAATGACACGATTTGAGTAACCCCACTCGTTGTCGTACCAAGCGACAACTTTGAAGAAGTTAGAATTTAACTCAATTCCAGCACCAGCATCAAAGATGCTAGAGTGGTCATCACCTTGAAAATCTGTAGAAACCACAGCCTCTTCAGTGTAACCTAGAATACCTTTTAGTTCACCAGCCGCAGCTGCCTTCATAGCCGCACAAATTTCCTTATAGCTGGTTGCTTTAGCAGTTTTGAAGGTCAAATCAACGACTGAGACATCGGGGGTCGGAACCCGGAACGCCATCCCAGTTAACTTACCCTTCAACTCTGGTAAAACGAGTGCGACAGCTTTTGCTGCGCCTGTAGAAGAAGGAATAATGTTTTGCGCCGCACCGCGACCACCACGCCAGTCCTTTTTGCTAGGACCGTCTACAGTCGGCTGGGTAGCTGTCATAGCATGAACAGTCGTCATCAACCCTTCAGTTAATCCGAAATTATCATTGATGACTTTAGCTACAGGAGCCAGACAGTTGGTGGTACAGCTCGCATTAGAGACGATGGTGTGTTTTGCTGGGTCGAACAGGTGATGATTAACACCCACCAGTAAAGTAGGAACTTTGTCTGGGTCTTTAGTAGGAGCAGAAATAATAACCCGTTTCGCCCCTGCTTGCAAGTGGTTGGAAGCTCCTTCATAGTTGGTGAATAGACCTGTAGATTCAACTACATAATCCGCACCCCACTTACCCCAAGGTAATTCTGCTGGGTTCTTTATAGATACGCAAGGAACAAAATGTCCATTGACGACTATTCCATCTTCCTTGGCTTCAACCGTGCCTTTAAAAGTCCCGTGAGTAGAGTCATACTTTAATAAGTATGCGAGGTTATCTGGTGGTACGAGGTCGTTAATTCCAACAAATTCAATGTTGGGATTATCCATACCAGCCCGAAACACAAGTCGTCCAATACGACCAAATCCATTAATGCCAACTTTCAATTTAGTCAAGATGAAACCTCCTGTTTTGGGATGGTTAGTTGTTCATCGTTAATGGCTAATTGCTAATTGCTTTTTTCCCATTAGCCATTAGCTATTAGCTATTAGCAGTGCTCCCGAAAATTTTACATTCTCTTGACGGATTGCTATAGTTAATTGCTAACTTTTATCTGGTGCTTTCTAACCTAATTTTCCCGAATATATATTAGCGAAATCCAATTTGATTGGCATCTTTTAAGATTTTCGTCTCCTTTCGCCTTCTACCCGGAGATATAAGCAATTTAGCTATAAGTAGGATTTAAGACTTAATAAATTTTTAAGAAACCTAGGGGTGTGGGGGTGTGGGGGTGTCTCACAGGTGTAGGTTTTTTACATATACATCTAGAACGGGTAAGACAAGGAAGACACGGAGGGAAAGTGGACAAGGAAGAGATGAAAAATTACGTAATTATACTTAATTATTGCTCGTTTTTGGGTAAGAAAACTTCCTGGTCTACTTTCCTTCCTTGTCCTCCAAGTCTTGCCAACACCCAAGAGTAAAAAACCTACCCTTGTGAGGGGGGTGTGGGGGTGTGGGGGCGAACGGTTGTTCGCCCTCACAATATCAGGTGTAGGGGCGAACGGTTGTTCGCCCTCACAATGTCGGGTATCGGGAAACGACTGTTTCTGTCATTGACAGCGGGTTGCAATCGCTACCCGTAAACTGCTGTCAAGAAACATAGGAGTGTGGGGTGCAAGGAGCCATGAATTTCCATTCCTCACTCCTCAGTTCCTAGTATGGCCACTTCCAATCACGAATTTCTGCCATATCTACGCCATATTTGTGAATGTAGTGTTTGTGCTCAATGAGTTTGTCTTGCAGCATTTGCTTCACGTAAGCGGCTTTGTATCCCAGTTGTGGTACGCGGTTGATAACGTCCATCGCTAGGTGGAAGCGGTCTAAGTCGTTCACGACAACCATGTCAAAGGGTGTAGTGGTTGTTCCTTCCTCTTTATAACCCCGTACGTGGAGGTTTCCGTGATTCTTACGGCGGTAGCTTAAACGGTGGATTAACCAAGGATAACCGTGGAAGGCAAAGATAATGGGCTTATCTGTGGTGAAAATACTATCGAAGTCAGGATCGCTAAGTCCGTGGGGGTGTTCAGTCTCAGGCTGAAGTTTCATCAAATCCACGACGTTTACCACCCGCACTTTTAAGTCGGGGAAGTTTTGCCGCAGGATGTCTACAGCTGCTAAGGTTTCTAGTGTGGGTATATCTCCCGCACACGCCATCACCACGTCTGGCTCACTACCCTGGTCATTGCTTGCCCATTCCCAAATACTAACGCCTTTGGTACAGTGTTTGATGGCTGCATCCATATTCAGATACTGCAATGCAGGTTGTTTTCCTGCAACAATAACGTTGACATAGTTGCGGCTTCTCAGACAGTGGTCTGTGACTGACAACAAGCAGTTAGCATCCGGTGGTAAATAGACTCGGACAACCTCTGGTTTCTTGTTGATTACAACATCAATAAAACCAGGGTCTTGGTGGGAGAATCCGTTATGGTCTTGTCTCCAAACGTGAGATGTCAGTAAGTAATTTAATGAAGCAACTGGTCTGCGCCAAGAAATGTGACGAGTGGTTTCAAGCCACTTGGCGTGCTGGTTAAACATTGAGTCTACAATGTGAATAAACGCCTCATAGCAGGAGAAGAAGCCGTGGCGACCAGTAAGCAGGTATCCTTCTAACCAACCTTGGCAGGTCGTTTCACTGAGAATTTCCATGACGCGACCATCGGGGGAAAGACTGTCATCATAGGGAAGTGTCTCAGCCACCCAAGCCCGGTTTGTGACCTCAAAAACGGCATCCAATCGATTTGATTTGGTTTCATCCGGACCAAAGATACGGAAGTTGCGGCTTTCCATGTTAAGTTTCATGATATCCCGCAAAAATTTGCCGGTTACTTTGGTAGCTTCCGCAACAACTCTTCCTGATTCGGTCACATCAACTGCATAATCTCGAAAATCAGGCATCCGTAAATCGCGCAACAGGACTCCACCATTGGCATGAGGGTTGTCGCTCATGCGTTGGTGTTTCTTGGGAGGTAGTTCTGCTAGTTCGGGGATCAACGTGCCGTTCTCGTCGAAGAGTTCTTCTGGCTTGTAACTCTTCATCCAGTCTTCTAAAAGTTTGAGGTGTCCAGGGTTGGCTTGTAACTCTCCAAAGGGAACTTGGTGCGATCGCCAGTAATCTTCAACTTTCTTACCTTCAAATTCTTTTGGTCCTGTCCAACCTTTAGGGCTTCTCAAGACAATCATGGGCCACTGTGGACGTTGAGAGAAGCCATTGTTACGAGCATCTTCCTGAATCTCTTTGATTTCATGGATAACGGTATCCAGGGTTGCTGCCATCAGTTGGTGCATTTGCTCTGGTTCAGAACCCTCCACAAAGTAAGGCTTGTAACCAAAGCCGATAAATAAGCTCTCCAGCTCCTTGTGAGTCATCCGTGCCATCACTGTTGGGTTAGCAATTTTGTACCCATTGAGGTGGAGGATGGGAAGCACAGCACCATCACTCACAGGGTTAAGAAACTTATTGGATTGCCAGCTTGTTGCAAGGGGTCCGGTTTCTGCCTCACCATCGCCCACAACGCATGCCACAATCAGGTCGGGATTGTCAAAAGCTGCGCCGTAAGCATGAAGGAGGGAATAACCGAGTTCACCACCTTCGTGAATGGAACCGGGAACTTCGGGGGTACAGTGGCTACCGATCCCGCCAGGGAAAGAAAACTGTTTGAAGAGTTTTTTAATCCCATCTGCGTCTTGGGAGACGTTGGGATAGTATTTACTGTAAGTCCCTTCCAGATAGGTATTGGCAACTATTCCAGGACCTCCATGACCAGGACCTGCTATGTAAATCATGTCGAGGTCATTCTTCTTAATGACCCGATTGAGATGAACGTAAATAAAGTTAAGACCAGGAGTCGTTCCCCAATGTCCTAAAAGTCTGGGCTTGACGTGTTCTATTTTCAACGGTTCTTTCAGCAGCGGGTTGTCAAGTAAATATATTTGTCCTACTGAAAGATAATTAGCAGCACGCCAATAGGCGTTCATCTTCCGCAATTCTTCGTTTGTTAAAGGCTTTGTTTGTGGAGGGCTTGCTAAGGTCATATCCAGCTCCATTATGAGTTTTTGGCGAATTCTCTCTCTGAAAGTTTATTTGTCTGCGCTTGAGCGAGCATCTTACCGATGACACAATAACTCAAGGCATGGGGTTATGCAAACCCAACTGGTCATTGCAGGTTGTACTGATATATTGCACTTTTGGTGGCAATCATCAAAGTAAATCGGCGGTTTTTTTAAAGCAAAAAAACCGATAAATAGGTTTGACAACCCCCTGAAAGGGTAGCAAATTCAGTAATTACATGCCTAGTTTGTAACAAAGATTTTATTTCAATGTCAAAGAAAAATTAATTCTTTATTAATTATTAGAATTTTCTATCAATATGATTTGAGAGCAGATGGAGTTTCTTATGATAAGTTTTCCAATTGACAATTTGTTCTGCATTGGAAATAGGTTTGTGTTATTTTAAGCTGTATTAGCCAATACACTTACCGTTATGGACTTCCAATCAATAAATTCATCATCTTGTGGTACGGGCGAGGCTCACAAGGATAGGTTTTTTACTCTTGGGTGTTGGCAAGACTTGGAGGACAAGGAAGGAAAGTAAACCAGTATGTTTTTTAACTGTATAACGATAAATGAAAAGTAATATTACGTAGACTTTA
Organism: Scytonema sp. PMC 1070.18; assembly: GCA_035967975.1. Classification (GTDB taxonomy): domain Bacteria; phylum Cyanobacteriota; class Cyanobacteriia; order Cyanobacteriales; family Nostocaceae; genus Scytonema. Next base: position 32,761 of record JAWQFQ010000036.1, on the reverse strand, counting down.
CTTCTTCGGGGTCCACTTTCCCTCCGTGTCTTCCCAGTCTTACCCATTCTAGATATAGTAAAAAACCTACACCTGTGAGGGCGGGCGAGGACGCCCGTACCACAAGAGATTGTTGATTACTTTTTTCTTTGCAACTCCCTTAACCGACAAGTATTGCATCGTCTTGACGATTTCTTTGACTTTGCTAGTCGGTCGGTTATAATAGAAATTTATCTTTAAATGTAGTTTAAAAGAGCGTTAAGCAATAAGGAGTTATTGCCCACAAATAAACCAACCCGAAGTCCAGCAAGGTTAGGGACTGTAGCTTTACCAAGGTACAGACACCTAACTGACAAAGCGATCGCCATGATAGCGAGCAAAATTGCTTGTCAATTTTGTGGTTTTCTGGTACCATTTTTTTACAGGATTTATATTCGGTTGTGCAGTTTGTTGTGTTTATTTGCAAGTGTATCTCCGAATCTAACTCTCTACATCCAGTGATTCGGAGGAATTCTCATGTCGATTTATGTTGGTAACCTCTCCTACGAAGTTGAGGAAAACGATCTAAAGCACGTTTTTGAAGAGTATGGAACTGTCAAAAGAGTGCAAATGCCTGTAGACCGAGAAACTGGTCGTGTTCGGGGTTTTGCTTTTGTAGAGATGGGAACAGATGCTGAAGAAGCGGCGGCGATTGAGTCACTTGATGGCGCTGAATGGATGGGTCGCAGCCTAAAAGTTAATAAGGCAAAGCCCAAAGAAGAGAGAGGTTCCTCCGGTGGCGGAAGAAGGGGCAGCAATGGTGGAGGATACTCCCGCCGTTACTAAACTGTGAGATAAAAGACGCATTACCTAGTAAGGGAAAGAAGTTACAAAAAGTCCGTAAATTTCCTACTTTCAGGAGCACAATTAACTCTTAGGTCTCTTGGGCAGACTCAGGGTCTGCCTTTTTCGCTTCTATTGACTGGATTGCTTACCAACATTTAGCATTAAGTAGTCGTCATCTACTTTTGTACAGCAAAACACATGACTTGGGTAAAGGGTAAGGTAGGAAAGATGATGTAGTTTCCTTTTGCCTTTTCCCCCACACCCTACACACTATTGTTACTATTAGTTAGGAGGTAAAATGGCCCAAATTGTTGTAGGCGAACATGAAGGAATTGAGTCAGCTCTACGCCGATTCAAGAGAGAAGTTTCCAAAGCAGGGATTTTTCCAGATGTAAGGAAGCATCGCCATTTTGAAACACCGTTGGAAAAACGCAAGCGCAAAGCCGTGTCTATACAAAAGCAACGCAAGCGTCGTTTTCATTGAATAGATCCCCACAAGTCAAATCGCTTCACTTCAATTCGTAATTGATAATTCGGAATTCGGAAATTCGGAATTGTAAGAAAGCGATAAGTTTCCAGTCAGGAATCTGGTTGCTTCTGTAAGCTGTGAATCTTTTGAGAAAGTACATCTGAATCAAAATCTTGTGGGGTGGGCATCCTTGCCCACTTTATACTTTAAGCGGTCAGCGGTAATATGGAAACAAATGTGGGCTCACTTATACTTTGAGCGGTCAGCACTTGCTGCTATCAGCCAAGAACTTATCGCTATTAGATCCAGCGAGCTCATCACTCATGTCAATTTATTCCGGTGCAAAGTATAACCTGTAAATCCTCTGACCTTTAATGTTCAGAGAAATCCCCTCCCTATAGCAACTTTATCTCAACTACGAATTCCAAACTCCGAATTCCGAACAAATTTTACATACTGTGTTTGAAAGAAAATGGCTCCAATATTAGCGAGTAAACAGGTGAGTGCGAGTGATAGCAAAATATAAGTTTGTAACATAACTACACCTATAGAAAACCAAGTGTATACGTGCAATACCATAACGAATGCAAAAAAGCAGGCAATACCAGCAGCTTGCCAAACTTGATTTGAAGGGCGATGAAGTGCAGCAAGAATCATGGTCAAGATAGTAGCCAGTAAGTTCATTGGCACTAGAAATGCACAGATACTTACGCAATTTGTACGAGAGAACTCAGCTAAGGCGTGAAAGTCAAGCATTAATATTCAGTGATAATGTCAACATATTGCGAATGTCTTAACATATATATAAACTCATGTAATATGTTTTTGCACACATTTTTAATAAAATAACGCCTAAGTTAACATAAATCAAAATAAGTAAAGTATTGTTATCACTGTATTCATAAGATAAGTCCTTATTATCTCAAAAAATCAAGCTTTTAGCTATTGAAAAATTATAATTTTTGATTAGGTGTATGACTATCGCTAATATAAAAAATTGTTAATTAATTTTTAATTCATGTCATGTCCAAACTTACATATGCCATTATTGGAACCGGTGCATTAGGCGGTTTTTACGGTGCCAAACTTCAAAAAGCAGGAATTAATGTCCACTTTTTGCTGCATAGCGACTACGAACACGTCAGCAAACATGGTTTGATTGTTGAGTCTGTTGACGGTGACTTTACGCTACCTCAAGTCTGTGCATATTGCGATGTGGAAAAAATGCCTCAGTGTGATGTCGTCATTGTTTCACTGAAGACAACGCAAAATCATTTGCTCCCAAAGATGTTACCCGGTGTTGTGAAGGATAACGGCGTTGTGTTGGTATTGCAAAATGGGCTGGGAGTGGAAGAAGAAGTCGCCCAAATCGTCGGTAGTGAAAGGGTTATGGGTGGGTTATGCTTTCTGTGTTCCAATAAAATAGGACTAGGACACATCCGTCACTTGGACTACGGACACATTACCTTGGGGGAATATGCCTCCAACTATAATGTAAGTGGTATTACAAAACGAATGCAGCAAATTGGTAGGGATTTTGAAGCAGCAGGTATCCGAATTGAATATGCTGAAGATTTGCTGCTAGGACGTTGGAAAAAGCTAGTATGGAATATTCCTTACAATGGTCTTTCCGTTATTCTTGACGCCAGGACAGATGAATTAATGGCACATACCCACACTCGTCAACTAGTAGAACAGCTAATGGGTGAAGTTGCGACTGGAGCGGAAAGTGTAGGACGGACTATCCCCAACAGTTTCATTCAAACCATGCTAGATTATACCGTTAAGATGAAACCCTACCGCACGAGCATGAAGATAGATTATGACGAACGCCGTCCTTTAGAAATAGAAGCGATGTTTGGAAACCCGTTACGAATGGTACAGGCTGCTGGTGTACATTTACCGCAGATAACTTGTTTGTACCAGCAGCTTAAGTTTTTGGATGCTAGGAGCAGGAGCTAACGCAGAGCGGTGTTGCGATCGACTCTTACCTCGAACGTTTGACTGTTCACTGTCACAGCACTTTCAACAATGGGTATCGTATCCCCAGGGGTTGTACCTTTAAAATTAAATGTCCAGGTTCCATCACCATTGTCCGTACAAGGAACTTGGCTAATGGAACCGTGCATTGAGTTCTCTGCACGATACTTGTTTAGTCCTCCATTTGCAGCTTCAGCCGCTTGACGGGCTAGGTTCTTAGCTCGACTTAAAGCAACAATTTTGTTAGCTGCATCAGGTTGTGTTTTTGCTTGCTCCAGACAGCTATTGACTGATTGAGAACGTGCGGGTAAGGAAATAAAAGTTGAAATCAAAAAAACAATGGATGTTGCAAAAAGTTGACTGAGTGTTTGCATAATTTGAATTGCATATGTGTACCTATTTATACTATAAAGCAATAGGTTTCAGTTCAGGTCGCGAGGTTACTCCAAACCCGGTATCTTCAAGATACCGGGTTTCTAAATAGTTGCTTAACACCAACTGGATTGTACTATAAAGCACTTGCAAATAAAAAAGTCAGCATAGCGCTTCTCACACCGAATCATTACAGTCAGGACGTTTTATGCATGCGCTTTCCTTTCATGACCATCTTGACTCCTCCAGCTGGAGCAAGCGTTACGTTCTGTCGCTGAGGTTTTTCTGGTCGATGATCAGCCAGAGCGAGTTGATAACGTAACAGTATCGTCGCCAACACAAGCTTCATTTCAAAGGGAGCTAAACTGTTACCAGTACAGCGACGGACACCACTGCCAAAAGGCATAAATTCGTAGGGTGAAAATTGGCGTTCGAGAAAACGCTCTGGTCTAAATTCCTTGGGTTGGGGGTATAAATCCTCACGTTGATGCAGCAGATAAATACAGCTAGCTAGTAAAGTACCAGGCTCTAAGGAATGTCCCAGTAGTTCTACTGGTTCTTGCACTTCCCTAGCAAACGTCATAATAGCAACTGGGTAAATCCGTAAAGTTTCATTACAGACTGCAGTCAGATAAGGTAGCCGGACTATACTTGTCGGATCTGGGGAATCGCCAAGGCTATCTAGTTCTTGGAGCAGTTTTTCAAGGACTTCAGGCTTTTGGTGAATCCAATACAATGCCCACGCCATTGCTGATGCTGTTGTTTCATGTCCAGCCAACAGCAATGTCATCATCTCATCGCGCAATTCGCGATCGCTCATGGAATTACCACACTCATCCTTAGCTGACATCAGTAACGAGAGCATCTCGACGCGATTTGGATCTGGTTGTGAGCGACGTTCGGCAATTTCCGCGTAAAGTAATTGATCGATAGAGTCGCGTATACGTACAAATTTTCCCCAAGGACTCCAAGCTCCTAAATCTTTTTGTAGAAAGGGGAAATACAGGAGGCTAGCATTAAGGGGAGAGTTAAACGTCTCCATTAGAGATGCTAGTAAGCCTTGAAGCTGTTGGTAACGTTCACCCTCATATAAGCCAAAGACAACCTGTAATATAACTTGTAAGGAAATATCTTGCATGGCTTTGCGAGCTAAGAAGGGTTTCCCTAGTGATATCTGGCTAAAGACTTTTTCCGCTAGATTACAGATGATTTCACTGTAGGTTTGCAACCGCTCTCCATGAAAGGGGGGCATCAAAATTTGTCGCCGCCATTTGTGGCGCTCTCCCTCCAGCATTATCACAGAGTTATCCCCAATTAATGGCTGCAAAATTTTGTTTTCTTCACCTACTGCTACAAACTTCTTTCTATCGTTAGTAAAAATTTCTTGAATTGCTTGGGGATTATTTACAACTACTAGAGTGTCACCAAAACCAACTATCTCAGCCGTGAAAATATCGGGGTACTGCTGAGCCGCTTTTTCCATATATCCGACAGGATTAGTAACCCATTGAAACTTCTGGAGAAACGAAGGAGTATTAAGAGTATTGGGTAGCTGCATATAAATTACGAGAGTTCGACGAGTCATAACACTTAAAAAGTATAATAGCTACTCCCTTCCCAATATATGATTACCGACCTGGTCTTTCCTTTTCTTCTCTTCTCTTCAGGACGCTCCGCGTAGCTTGCTTCCCCTCTGGGGTACGAGATGCTTCTCTGTTGAGAGGCTCCGCCAGCGCGTTCACGTTCGGTAGCGTCCCGCAGGGAAGACGCGTTCGCGGAGCGTCTCAACAGAGAAGAGCACGTTCGCGTAGCGTCTCGTTGGCGGAGCCTCTCGTTCGCGTAGCGTCTCGAAGAGAAGAGAAGAGAAGAAAGAGGAACATCAGATCGGTAATCTTATGGCGGTTCGGGAGTAATCTTTCGTTTATCCTTTGTGAAGAAACCGGGTTGAGTGGGATAGTCCGGTAAATCACCTGTAATAAAAACGACTTCATTCCTTAGTTTCTTAGTGTCTACCCTTCTCAAGAGCGGAGACGCTACGTGTAGCTTGCTTCCCCTCTGGGGTACGGGAACGACTTCTCCTTTGAAGACGCTGTCGCGAACGTCGAATAGGTGAACTTTATTCAGGGTATTTAAGCGGACTGGATATAACTCCCTAACGCAAGGATTCTAGAAAAGCGACGATCGCCATTAAACACAACAGGAGAATTCCCACCCGCCAAAACACATCCCAGATAAAGGGGATCAATCTGAAGGCGATTGGTAAGATTCCGAAAATCATTGACAGAACATAAGCGATCGCAACGCCAAACATTGCAAGTAGGAAATATTTCAGAAACCTGGATGTAAATTGAAGCATAGGACTGTAGCTTTGATTGCTATCGCGATCGCAGTTTTGGTGCAACATACTTTAACCTCTCGGAGGAAGAATACTCAAAAAATTTCTGTCACATTTTCTACAGAATCAAATGAGTTCATACCTACTGCACGCTCAATACACATTGAAATTGCTATAAACACGCACTTAGCTAGTCATTTCTTCGAGGTCCTAACGTGCAAGACTCCCTCGCCATTAAAGCTTGCAGTAGTAGCGCTCTTCAAGCCCTCCCTCCCACCTTCAACTTAGCGCTTAACTTAACTTGCCTGTATTGATTTCAACCTTAAAACAGAAAACACAAGCTGTCAGTAGGATAAAATAGCGTCTTGTCAACCTACTGAGTAGGAAAAAGTAGCTTCAATGAACTACATCAGCCAACAATAGGTGAAAATTTTTCTTCCCAACTCCTTATATTAAATTGGTTTGTCTCCCTTTGCGCCTTCAGCGGTTTTTTAATCATTCAGATGCTACCGGATTTGTTATCACTCTTCACTCTGTAAAAATCCAGCTATAATAAAGTCAAAATAATCATACGCAAAATTAGTCAATGGGTGTGGAAGAAGCCTTAGAGTTTGTAGACACCTTGCTCTTTTCCAGTACCGGGGTGCGGTTGGATAAAACTCAAAAGATGCTCTTATGTCAGTTGTGGGAGGACGATACTCGAACTTACCAGGGGATCGCCGATAACCTCCAATACACAGAAGCCCATCTCAAATCAGTTGGTGCTAAACTCTGGCAATCACTTTCCCGATTGCTAGGAGAAAAGGTTTCAAAAGCGAACTTTCTAGGTGTTATTAAAAGACGCTTTTTAACACATAAATCTATACCATTATTTCATACTCACATACCATCTGTCAATAGGGAGCAAACATCAGCTCTGGACTTGAACTTTGTTGGACGCGATCGCGAAATAGCCGACTTGAACCACCTAATTGACAATGGAGCCAAAATTATACTCATCCAAGGAGAAGGGGGTGTCGGAAAAACAACCCTAGCTCGTAAGTACTTGCGATCGCAGGGATTTGACTTCTTTCTCGAATTGTGGATGCCGAAAGACCCTGTAAACATTATTGATGTGGAGAGTATAATTGAAGAATGGCTGCAGAGAGACTTTCAAGAAGAACCGGGAAGAGAATTTGGCATTAACTTAGACCGATTGCGGCGGAAACTGAGGGATAGAACCAGGAAAATCGGCATTTTCATCGATAATCTTGAAACTACCTTAGATGAAAATGGCAAGATTATTGAAAGTCGCCGTCCTTATGTGGAATTATTAAGAGTATTGGGAGATTCCAGCAATCAATCGGTGACACTCATTACAAGTAGGGAACGGCTGTCTGAATCAGGGGTTGATATTGATTGTTATCCTCTCAAAGGATTAGACGAGTTAGCATGGAAACAGTTTTTTGTCAGTCGCTATATTTATTCTCCTTCCACTGCATTAAGTGAAATGTGTAATGCTTTTGGAGGTAATGCAAAGGCGATGCAAATCATTAGTGGTGCCATTCTCTCAGATTATGAAGGAAATACAGATAATTATTGGCAAGAAAATCAAAATGATTTGTTAATAGAAAGAGAATTAGAAAATTTAGTAGCCAGTCAGTTTAACCGATTGCAACAACTTGACACTCAAGCATACCGCCTGCTTTGTCGTTTGGGATGCTATCGCTACCAAGATATCACTCACTTCAACATCAAAGGATTGCAATACTTACTTTGGGATGTTCCCGAATTACAATTTAAAAGAGTCATTAAATATTTAGCTGACCGTTCACTGGTAGAATTCCGCAAAGGAAAGTATTGGTTGCATCCAGTGATTTGCACCGAAGCAGTGACACGTTTACAAGAAAGTGGGGAATGGGAAACAGCCAATCGCAGAGCAGCAGAATTTTGGACTGATTCCGTAACAAAGGTTGAAAACCCACAAGACGCACTCATGGCGTTAGAAGCTTACCATCATTACATGGCTATTGGGGATTTTGAGCAAGCTGCTGACGTTATTACGAGAGAAATCCATAATAAATGGGATAAGCAATTACCTTTGGTTGTGTTATTCACACGCTTGGGTTTATTAGAAACTTTAATCTTCGTTATCGAACCCTTAATTGAGAGGTTAGGCTTAGACAATCCTCAAACAGTAAAACTATGTAATATTTTAGGTCGTGCTTATCGTCGCATAGGTAAGATTGAGGCAGCTTTTATTTATCATCAAAAAGCTGGTAAAATAGCTGAAAACCACTGTCTTTTGGAAGAACTCATTTTCAGTTGGTTTAGTAGAGGACTTTGTTATATAGATTTAGGAGAAATTGAAGAAGCAAAAAAAATTCTGCAAATTGCTAAGAATCTGTCTGAAGTAGCTAGTCATTATTATCAATATGTCGTTTATTCACAATCCTGCTTGGCTTTTCTAGATTCCTGTTTGGGACTTAAAGAAGATGCTATGGCTCTTTTAAAAGAGGCAGAAGTAGGAATAAGATGTAATAAACTAACAACTTGGGTTAGAGGAACTAGCTTATTATTTGCCAGCTTAACTTATAAAAATATAGGAGATTTAGAAACTTCATTTGAACTATGTTGTCAAACTATTTCCTATTGTGACCAAAATCAGTTTAATTCCTTAAAAGCGAGAGCTACAAGTTGTTTAGCAGCACTTTATCAAGAACAAGGAAGCGTTTCTCTAGCTGTAAACAAGTATCTAGAAGCTATTGAGACTATGACACAAATTGGGGAAAAATGTAATTTAGCCAATGCATATTATCAGTTGGGGTTGACTTATCAAAAAAATGGTGAAGTCACTAAAAGTCAAGAAAGCTTTCAACAAGCTCTTCTCCTCTACCATAAAATTCCAGCACCTAAGCAAATTCAAAAAGTCGAAACAGCGATGGGACTACTATAGCGATTCCCAACAATCGTGAAGTATATCGAAGAAAGAATAAACCGCAGATATACGCAGATGTACGCAGATAAAGTTGTACCTTAGAGGATGTTTTAAAAGTCCTTTCATTAGTAACATGCACATTCAAGAGCCACCATTATCCCCCTTAAAAAGGGGGACCGTTAGAGTATTTTCCCCCCTTTTTAAGGGGGGCTAGGGGGGATCGATAAGTGACTAAAATCACAACCAACCACTTTTCAAACAACCTCTTAGCAGGCTAGGGAACACTGTAATAGATTATAGTTAATAATAAGGAAGCCATTAGCCATTAACTATTAAAATTTCTGACTAAAGATTATACAGTTTTACATTCCTAATTAAGAGAAAAAGCAGTAAATTGGAAAAAACGATACAAAACGAGCTAATGGGTGCGGAAGAAGCTTTAGAATTCGTAGATAGGTTAGTCTTTACTAAGACAGAGGAACATTTAAATGAACCTCAAAGGATAATATTTCGTGAGTGCTGGGGCGATAGTAGATTAAGGTATCAGGATATTGCTCGTCGATTTGACTACTCAGAAGCGTATTTACGAGAGGTTGGTTCTCAACTTTGGCAAATTCTCTCGAACCTCTTGGAAGAAAAAATTACCAAGGGAACGTTTCAAACAGCGGTAGAAAGATATTGGAGACAGCAACAGAATAGCACATATGTAGAAATTTATCAAGATGCAGTTATGTATCCGCATCTACTGACAGACAGAGATTTTAATTTTTTGGGGCGCGATCGCGAAATAGCAGAACTAAACGATATCGTCAGTCGTGGAGCAAAAGTGGTTCTCATCCAAGGGAAAGGGGGTGTGGGAAAAACAACTCTAGCCCGCAGGTATTTTAAAAATCAATACTTCAATTTGTTTTTAGAACTTTGGATGGCGACTGAAATTCAAAACCTTGCGTCGGTGGAAAGTATCGTAGAAGAATGGTTGCGGCGAGACTTTAATGAAGAACCGGGGAGAGACTTTGGTATTAATTTAGAAAGACTGCGGCGCAAATTGCGAGATAACACCCAACGAATTGGAGTATTTATCGATAACTTGGAAACGGCTTTAGATAGCAATGGTAAGATACTTGAATCCTACCTCCCTTATCTAGAACTCTTACGAGTTTTAGCCGATGAAACTGTCAATTCCGTGACCTTAATCACCAGTCGCGAACGTCTCTTTGAGGCGAGTCTTGATGTTCAGATTTATCCATTAGAAGGTTTGTCGGAAGACGCATGGCGACAGTTTTTTATTCGTCGCAATATTCATACCGATTCCCTAGCTTTGAGTGAAATGTGTAAAGCTTATGGAGGAAATGCCAAAGCTATGCAAATTATCTGTGGTGTCATTACAACGGATTTTCATGGAGATATTGATACTTATTGGCAAGAAAATCAGGGCGATTTATTGAACGAAAGACAATTAAATGATTTAGTCACTAGTCAATTTAATCGCCTCCAAGCAAATAATTCGGAAGCTTATTTATTACTTTGTCGTTTGGGTTGCTACCGCTATCAAAATATCACATCAGTCCCTTTAGAAGGGGTGTTATGGTTGCTTTGGGATCTTCCTGTCGAAAAAGGTAGACGTGCAGTTAGAGCTTTACAAAATTTATCGTTGTTAGAAACAAGAAAAGGTCAATATTGGCTGCATAATGTGATTCGTTCTGAGGCGGTGATAAGGCTTAGAAATAGTGAAGAATGGGAATTAGTCAGCCAAAAAGCAGCCGAGTATTGGACGCAAAGTGTAAAAGTTGTACAAAATAGTACAGATGCACTTAAGGCTTTAGAAGCTTATTATCATTATATAGAAATTGAGGATTTTGAACAAGCAGGGAGCATTATTCTGCAAGGACGTGGTCAACAGTGGAAAACAGGATTACCGTTAGGATGTTCATTTTATCAACTGGGTTTACCACAAACTTTAATTGATGTCATTACGCGAATTATTGATAAAATTAATGATGATAATAGATTTATTGAACTCAACAATCTTCTTGGGTATACCTATCGTATTACAGGAAGCTTAATTTCATCATTAGAATGCTATGAAATTTCAATGAAGTTAGTGGAAAGGATGAAGCTTGAAAAGCAAAAATTATCTATTTTGTTTAATACAGGGCTATGCAAAATGGAACTCTGGGAGATTGAAGAAGCTAAATTTTTCTTCAATCAAGTTTGTTGGTTGGCTGAAAAAAAGAGCAATTTTGATAATTTTGTAGTTTATTCTCAATGCTGTTTGGCTTATTTGTATTCCTGCTCTGGTTTGAGAGATGAAGCCTTGAAAATGGCAGAAAAAGCTTATGAGGAAATTTTATTATCTAACAATGTCACCCCTTGGGGAATAGGACATAGTTTGATAAATCTGGCGATCGCCTACAAAAATCTTGGCTATCTTGATAAAGCATTAGAAATTTGTCAAACAATCCTATCCGACAGTCAGGGAAATAAATTGCCACAAGTGGAAGCTAAAGCGATAAGCTGTTTAGCAGAGATTTATAGAGAACAAGAAGAATTAGATTCAGCCATAGCCAAGCATCTAGAAGCCATAGAAAAGCTAGAGCAAATAGGCGCTCAATGCGATTTAGCAGAAGCGCATTATCAACTAGCACTCACGTATCAAAAAATGCTCTTACAGACTAGTAGTACGGAACACTTCGACATAGCCATAGTACTTTTTCAAAAAATGCAAGCTCCCAGACAAGTCGAGAAAGTACAATCAAGAATGGGGATTTTTCAATCAGTACACAGTGAACCATCAACAGCTAACAGCCAACAGCCAGAAACTTTCTCTGTCAACAATGGGTTGCGGGACTTGGGCATGGGGTAACCGATTGCTCTGGGGATACAATCAAAGTATGGATAACCAGTTGCAAACCGTCTTTGACTTATGTGTGAGTCATGGCGTCACCTTGTTTGATACGGGTGATTCTTACGGAACTGGAAGATTAAATGGGCGAAGCGAGCAACTCTTGGGACAATTCGCCAAGGAATACACGGGTTCAAACAAAGAAAATATTTGCATTGCAACAAAGCTCGCGGCTTATCCGTGGAGATTGACCCGCCAGTCAATGGTATCAGCTGGTAAAGCCTCCGCTAAACGCTTGGGAAGAAATGTAGATTTAGTACAAATGCACTGGTCTACTGCAAACTATGCTCCTTGGCAAGAGGGGGCGCTGTTGGACGGTCTTGCGGATCTCTACGAACAGGGGCTTGTCAAAGGAGTCGGTTTATCTAATTATGGACCACAACGGCTGCAAAAGGTGCATAAAAAATTTGTGGAACGAGGAGTTCCCATTGCGACTCTACAAGTTCAGTACTCCTTACTATCTACCTATCCCGTCACGGAATTAGGAGTGAAAGACGTTTGTGACGAACTGGGAATCAAACTGATTGCATATAGCCCCTTAGCTCTAGGATTATTGACAGGAAAATATTCCGAAAAAGGACCTTTTCCAAAAGGCATCCGAGGTTTACTATTTAGGCAGTTATTACCAGGAATCCGTCCACTGTTGGTATGCTTGCAAGAGATTGCTCAAACCAGAAACAAGACTATGTCACAGGTAGCTATTAACTGGTGTATGTGTAAAGGAGCAATTCCCATTCCAGGAGCAAAGACTGTAGAACAAGCGCAGGACAATATTGGAGCCTTGGGTTGGCAATTGGATGCTGGCGAGATGGCAGCATTGGATAAAGCGGCGGGAAATTCGGAGAAAAAAATGGTGCAAAATATTTTTCAGACAAAGTAACATCATGTTCGCTCATATACCTTGAATAACACTCACGCAAAGACGCAAAGGCGCTAAGAAATTAAAGGGAATGGGAGTTTGTCTAATGTCAAATTTAAAGGATATGAGTGTTGCTGAGTTGAAAAAATACCTTTCATCTCATAGAGATAACGATGAAGCTTTCAGTGCAGCTTTAGCAGAATTAATGAGCCGCAATCGTAAAGCAGTGCGCTACCCAGCAAATTTACCCCTAACAGAAATGGAAAAGATTATTAAGAAGAAGTTAAATCGGACCAACGATGAGGACTAATGTAAATGCCGTTAGCTGACCGGACCAGACCTGCGATCGGCGCTCTAGACGCTTCAAACAGTGCATCTTTACAATTAAATGTATATTTCAGGTATAAAGGGAATTTTGTGAGGGGGTTATAGAGTGGTTGATGCTGAACGCGTACAAAACACAGGACAAATTCATCCACGGGATTTTTCTTGGCGGTTCTGGTGGGCTTTACCACTCTATCCTTTTGGGAGTCGGCGGACAATTCGTAAAGAAGTGGTGAAGGACACAATTTGGACTTTTGACCAAATTCAGGGTATTTTTTACGTTGTCGTACCTATCCGCATGAGTGTTGTTAAACTAGAGGATGGTGGACTTCTCGTTTATTCGCCTGTTGCACCAACTCAGGAATGTGTAAGACTGGTGCGGGAGTTGGAGGAACAACACGGTTATGTTAAGTATATTATCCTCCCAACTATCTCTGGCTTAGAACATAAGGTGTTTACAGGTCCCTTTGCTAGATGTTTTCCCAATGCACGGGTTTTTGTGGCTCCCAATCAATGGAGTTTTCCTCTGAATCTTCCCCTCAGCTGGCTTGGCTTACCCCTAAAACGCACTCAGATACTCTCAGAAGATAGCAGCCAAACCCCTTTTGTAAATGAGTTTGATTATGCAATACTTGGTCCCATTGAGTTGGGACCGGGTCGATTTGAGGAAGTGGCTTTTTTTCACAGGCGATCGCAAACACTACTGGTCACAGACTCCGTAGTTTCCGTACCAGAAGAGCCACCAGCCATTGTTCAACTCGATCCATACCCCCTGCTGTTCCATGCTAAGGATAGTGCATCTGACATCGTTGAAGACACTCAAGCCAATCGCCGCAAAGGATGGCAGCGCATTTCCCTGTTTGCTTTTTACTTCCAACCCAGTATGCTAAATGTTGTTGAATGGAGTCAAGTATTGCGTAATGCCTTGAAAGCGCCGGAACGTTCCAAAAAAGCCTATTTCGGCTTATTTCCCTTCAATTGGAACCCAGAGTGGAAGAGGTCATTTGATACGCTGCAAGGTAATGGTCGTTTATTTGTAGCACCCATTTTACAAGCGCTTATTCTCAATCGAGCGCCTCAAGAAACCATTGCTTGGGCAAATAAAGTAGCAAGCTGGGGCTTTCAGTGGATTATTCCCTGTCATTTGGATGCACCCATCAAAGCCACCCCGCAGCAGTTTCGACAAGCATTTTCCTTTTTAGAAAAGCAACCACCTGTCAGTGCTAGCTTGTTCAGCAGTAACAGTTATCCTTTACCGGAGGAGGATTTTAAACTTCTGAGAGTACTTGATAAACGTCTGAGCAACTTTGGTATTGTACCACCTGCAAAGGAGAAGATATAAATCAAATAGAAGTGCGGATTGGGACGAACCCTGCTTTTTTGACGAACTGCTGTCCTTCTTTTGATAGCAATAGGTTAGTGTATGCTACTCCAGCCGTTTCTTCTAGTGTGCCGTCCCGACGAATAACTATAAACATACGCCTGGTTAGAGGATAGGTACCATCTCGGAACGCGGCTGCATTCAGTTGACCACTGTCAGTTATAGGTGGGATGTAATTCTTGCTGTTGTCACGACTTAGCGCCACGGGACGGATTGAGCTCTGACCAACAATCAGTGACGCTGTACCCGTACCGATCGCTCCTGGAGTCGAGCCTACCTTACGAAGCATTTCAGTGAAATCACGAGTAATTTTTACGTTCAAATTGTCACTATTTGCCTCTGAACCCATCAGCATTTTTAATGTCGAACCAGCGTTTGTCCTGAAAGGTACGATTGGTAGATTCGGTCCTCCCACGTCTTTCCAATTGGTAATTTTGCCCTTGTAAATGTCCTTGAGTTGGTCTAATGAAAGTCCGGGGATGGAAATATCTGGATGAACAAAGCAACTAGATCCGTCGATCGCAACTGGTACTTGTTCTAGAGTAAAACCGCGCTCCTGTGCCTTACGGTAGTCAGCATCTTCAAGGGGCGGAATTGTCAAAGCCAGACTTAATTGCCCCTTGAGCAACATGGCGACACCTGTATTGCTACCTGGTTTATCGTTCATAGGTTCGGAGTAGCGTAACTGAAAATTTGGGTGCGCTTGGTTAATAGCTTCATGTGTACCTTGAGCGGTTAGAGTTGCGAAGACAAGGGCACCACCGTAGTAAAATATACCTTCAGGCACATTTGCGACTTCCTTGATTGAATTGTAATATTTGATATCAGAAGAACTGCTCTGAGGCTTATCAATGGAATTGACAACCTCAGTGTTCGAGGAGATATCTGGAGTGCTGATGGTCTTTAAAAAGAAGTAGCTTCCAACAATCAGAACAATCAGTGGCAATAAGAGAGTGAAACCAACCCAATTGAGAGGTAAGGAGAGCCACTTATATATTTGTGGTACAGAGGTTTGAAGTTTAACATCCTGATGGCTGTTTTGTAAATTAGCGGTGATAAGACTTTTACCACACTTTTGACAATACTGAGCGTTAGAGGGATTTGCATTATAGTTGCAATAACTGCATTCTATAAATTCCTTGTTTTTCGACTTGTTAGTACTCATAAAATTTCCTAGGTGGTTGTTTGACTAGAAGTGTATGAATAGGTACAAGATAAGGCCATTATCTTATCTTCTACTTTTTCTCCAGTGAAGATTAAAATAAATTTACAAAATCCCGTGAACTAAAGTTCCGGCTCAAAGCTCAAACCCATTAAAATGGGTTAAAGTTTTTGCCTGAGTTAGCTTTAGCTAACTTCAGCTTTTAGCCCGAACTTTAGTTCAGGGCTAGCTCTAACGAATTCCACTACATATCTTCAACAATCAACAGTTACTCAAGCCGTATCTGTACCCTTAGTCGTCGAAGTCGTTAGTACTAATTGGCGGGATGACTATTACTTAAAGTTTGCCGATTATGAGGAAATGGGTATCCCTGAATTCTGGATTGTGGATTATGCAGCGTTAGGAGGTAAGCGATTCATTGGAGACCCGAAGCAACCTACTTTCTCAGTCTGTCAACTCGTGGGAGATGAGTACCAAGTCACCAAGTTTACGGGAAATAATCGTATCATATCCCCCACCTTCTCTCAACTTAACTTCACTGCACAACAGGTTTTTGATGCAGCTTTGTAAAAAGGTTCCTTTGGCGTTCATATTAGAAACCCTGGCATTAGCAGAAAAAGGTTATTGTATCAGTTAGGATAAGGAGAAAGTAAGTTACCAGTTTCTTTTTTTAATATTAAAATTTCCTTTTTCAACTCTTCTTTAACACTGTCTTCTGGTGCTTCTACACTATACCCAAATATAAACTTTATCTGACTATCACAATCTCGAACAGGGTAAATTTTAGGTTGTACTATATCAAAACCAAATTCTTCAATATTCTTTAAAATCAACTGCTCAAAACACCATACTTTCCTTTCAAGATGTTTAATAATATGAGTAAAACCAGAATTAATTAAAGCCCTTAGAGGTTGTTTGAAAAGTAGTTGGCTGTGATTTTAGGCACTTATCGATCCCCCCTAGCCCCCCTTGAAAAGGGGGGAAAATCTCTAACTGTCCCCCTTTTTAAGGGGGATTTAGGGGGATATTGAATGTGCATGCTACTGATGAAAGGACTTTTCAAACATCCTCTTAAACAACGTTTATCACCTGTTAAGAAATAATTTGTCTCACCCTGTTGATTAAGATAGCAAACATGACTGATTAAAACCGCTTCACCTTTATCGATAGTATTATTTTTATCATTAGTGGTTTTAGTATAGTTTACCAATTCAGTATAAATATTAATATCATATTCATCAAGATATAATTCCGAGATAGTTGCGTAATTTTCAGTAATTTGTAAGGCGATCGGCGATATAACCAGCCCCTTCTAACACAGCGTATGATTTATTGTTGAGTTCATCATTCCACCAACTCGGTAAACCATTATTTCTGACATAATCTCGGTTTAAGCCTAGTTGCGACAGTTTATCGTAGAGGGAAGACATGGTAAGTGTTGCTGTCATTGTCTTATCCTCCAAGTTTTATGCTAAAAGTTAATAGAGTAGCTTTATTATGGTTTTCCTTCTATTATAAATAACTTTTGACCCTTTTTAACACAAGTTCTGCATTATTCAAACTGGTGACTGATGTTAGGTTGGATGGCTCATCCACTCTAGGACATCGGGCTACATTTAGTTAATCAAGGTTCAGCATTTACTCCCACTTGGTATGCGATCGCTTGTGTTAGCTTCGATTTATTCGTGGCGATTTACATTACTGCTGTACAGTCCGTGAATTTCAGTTTGAGGAAATCTGATTATGAATCTTGAGGTCAAGCATCAGAGGTTATTGAAAATTCTGCTAATTGCCAGCATCATTTCTACAGCGATTCACTTCACAGATAATTATTTTTTCATAGATAAATATCCCCAGCCAGATTGGATTACCGCCCCTTCAATTTATCAATCGTGGCTCATTCTAACAGCTGTAGGAATTATTGGGTATTGGATGTATAAATCTCAAAAGTTTTGGTTGGCTTATGGGTGTTTATTGGTCTACTCATTTACAGGTCTAGCAAGCCCAGGACATTATCTTTATGGAAATCTTTCACAGTTCTCAGCGAAAATGCACCTTTTTATTTGGACTGATGGGTTGATTAGTTTGGCGATATTAGGATTTATCATATGGTCAGCACTAATTCTTAGGCAGTGGCGTCAAGAAGCTGTCCCTACTGATGACAATAAATAATGTACGCTCCAATACTTGGAGGTTTTGCCCTAAATTAAAATTTGGGCGCTCAAGCTAAAACCCGTTAAAACGGGTTAAAAGCTATATTCAGTCAGATTTATCTGACTTTAGCTCTAAGCCAGAAATTTATTTCTTGGCTCAGAGCTTGCTACCGTTCTGGTTTGATACGTTTCAATCCCGCAAGCGGGTTTCATTTATATGAAAGAGTAATCTTAGATGTATGTAGCCGCAAAAGAATTGTTTCAATCCCGCAAGCGGGTTTCATTGATATGAAAGTTGATTATGTTCGGTGGTTAAACGAACAGGAAGTAAGGTTTCAATCCCGCAAGCGGGTTTCATTGATATGAAAGAGGTATTAGTGTTTTGCTGAAACCCTAAAAAGTAAGTTTCAATCCCGCAAGCGGGTTTCATTGATATGAAAGTTTGGCTCAATCCGCAACCTTTCGCATCCATAGCTAGTTTCAATCCCGCAAGCGGGTTTCATTGATATGAAAGCTAGTGACTTTCGGTCCTTGGGGTTATATAACTGGTTTCAATCCCGCAAGCGGGTTTCATTGATATGAAAGCATTTTACGACGAAACATTTGACCCTGAAGATGATGGTTTCAATCCCGCAAGCGGGTTTCATTGATATGAAAGCTCAATCTCTTCAGTTTCGAGATCGATCATAATTCGTTTCAATCCCGCAAGCGGGTTTCATTGATATGAAAGATTACAGAAGCACACCCCATGTCACCCTGTTTTAATGTTTCAATCCCGCAAGCGGGTTTCATTGATATGAAAGTGGGATTTTTACGATCCTGCTTATTCCCACCCTGTTTCAATCCCGCAAGCGGGTTTCATTGATATGAAAGAGAGATCGAAGATACAACTGATCCTTAGCCGTTTGGTTTCAATCCCGCAAGCGGGTTTCATTGATATGAAAGTTGAAAACGGCAACAGGCTCCAATTCAGTTCGTACAAGTTTCAATCCCGCAAGCGGGTTTCATTGATATGAAAGTTTTCTTCGATGTTTCCTTGTATCCATTTTGAAAAGTTTCAATCCCGCAAGCGGGTTTCATTGATATGAAAGTATCGAAAGGATACTATTTTCTTGGTTTTCAGCAGAAGTTTCAATCCCGCAAGCGGGTTTCATTGATATGAAAGAGGTGCGGGGTTGAATAACATCCAAAATTTAAGAAGAGTTTCAATCCCGCAAGCGGGTTTCATTGATATGAAAGTTTTCAATTATGGAAAAGACATATTTCCAATTTGCAACCTGTTTCAATCCCGCAAGCGGGTTTCATTGATATGAAAGTATGCGAAATGTAAATGCATATCTTTCTTCTGTGAATGTTTCAATCCCGCAAGCGGGTTTCATTGATATGAAAGAATGTGTGGCAAGCAACAGTTAATTCAGGACTTCCTTAGTTTCAATCCCGCAAGCGGGTTTCATTGATATGAAAGCTCATATTTAATCTCCGTAGGTCAACCTCCTATTCCGTTTCAATCCCGCAAGCGGGTTTCATTGATATGAAAGATATTGTAACCGTGCTTGATGAACCTTCAAGTAATTTGTTTCAATCCCGCAAGCGGGTTTCATTGATATGAAAGCCGAGACATTAAGAAAAGCGGTTTCAATTCCTTGCAAGTTTCAATCCCGCAAGCGGGTTTCATTGATATGAAAGGTCAAAAAGCCAGAAATGAAAGACTAAAACTAGAAAGTTTCAATCCCGCAAGCGGGTTTCATTGATATGAAAGTCAACTCCAACTTTAAGATCATCTAGCATATATGCGCGTTTCAATCCCGCAAGCGGGTTTCATTGATATGAAAGCTAATTGGCCACAACTTTGTAAAATTTGACCGTCGTGTTTCAATCCCGCAAGCGGGTTTCATTGATATGAAAGTATCCCGGATACAATAACTAAACCCATATCAAAACTTGTTTCAATCCCGCAAGCGGGTTTCATTGATATGAAAGAGCTGGATATCTCGAAGAATAAAACGGTTCATATCCAGTTTCAATCCCGCAAGCGGGTTTCATTGATATGAAAGATTTTGCGATACACCATACTCGCCAATAATACAAGTAGTTTCAATCCCGCAAGCGGGTTTCATTGATATGAAAGTGCGGTGCCATAAATATAGTTGTGGCGTTTACTGTAGTTTCAATCCCGCAAGCGGGTTTCATTGATATGAAAGATTTCGTTGATCATTAGAAACTCCTAATTTTTCAAATTGTTTCAATCCCGCAAGCGGGTTTCATTGATATGAAAGCGTGGGGAACAATATCGATAATTAGATGCAAAAGTTTATTGTTTCAATCCCGCAAGCGGGTTTCATTGATATGAAAGTGTAATGCAAGTATCGGGAACGATTCAGTGACTTGGTTTCAATCCCGCAAGCGGGTTTCATTGATATGAAAGTTTTAGAATTATTTTTTAAAATTTTGAAGGTCATGTTTCAATCCCGCAAGCGGGTTTCATTGATATGAAAGGCAATACCATATAAAGATTCTAGAGACTCAAATTGGTTTCAATCCCGCAAGCGGGTTTCATTGATATGAAAGGCTGCGCTCCGGAAGCTAATGATAGAGCCATTCCCACCAGCATTTTTGGCGGGACTGTTTTAAAAGTCCATTTCAGCCTTCGTGAACAGGCGCTATGCTACTGCTTAAAACGCTGAAACTATTGAATTGTCAAGGTTCTGGCGATTTGGCGGGAGGTGGGGGGTTTTCGCCCGTGCTTTGCCCTGCCAAGTATGAGCTTACTAACATTATAGTATGATCGTTTCTTGCTGTCGAGGTTGCTCGGAACCGTAGGTAATAGTTTTACGTACTGCTCCAGCATCCATAACATAGATACGCACTGAATCTTCGGCAGGTTTAATCAAGTTTTCCACTTGCACCTTTAGTTTAGCAAACTGCATGGCAGTCAAAAAACATTCAAACACGCTGTACTGTGTCCATGTCCCATAACCAGAGAGCATTTTATGTAGTTTTGTGCGCCGCTTATTTGCTGCTTTCGTATCTGGTAAATCGTAAATGACGAGGTAAAACAAGGTACTCATCTCAGCGCCAAGGTTTTATAAGGGACTCCTTCTTGTAAATGGCGACTTAGTAACCGTGCTTGCAATTCAATCCCACGACGATAGCTGCGGCGATCGCCGAAAGTAGGATGCTTGAACTCATCGTTCATTTTCCGTTCCCAGGCTTGCAGAAACTGTTTGCGTCCGGTTTCGGATAGTCGATAAGCACCAAGGCTCTCAGTAAAATCACTAGGTTTAATTTCTTTGTGACTAATAACTGAAAGTATCAAATTATCTGCAACCAATGGGCGAAACTCTTCCATTAAATCGAGAACCATTGCGGGTTGTCCCCTGGTGGCTTCATGCAAATACCCAACATAGGGATCTAAACCAGCCATGTGTACCGCAGCCGTTACCTGGACTTGCAAGAGTCCATAAGCAAACCCCAACAATGCATTTATCTCATCTGTAGGAGGACGACGATTTCTCCCGTTAAAAGACCATTGTTCCTCTAGCATAGCTGACCAAGCTGCAAAATATTCCCGTGCAGCTAACCCTTCAATACCGCGTACTTCGTTCAGGGTTGTTTGTTGTTCGACAAGCTGTTTGCGAGATTTCAACGGATTGTCTTTTTGATTGTGACGGTATAAAACGCTATACTGATTGTGGATTTTCCCAGTGACAATTGTTTTAACAATCTCCAAGCGATGGTCTTCATTGCAGTAAGCTGCATATTGAGCTAACCGTAACTGACCGTTGCGCGAGTAACTGGGAAGCGCTGAACCTAAGTATTTTCCGAAGCAAGAAAGGTAATGTACTGGCATTCCTAGTTCTAAAGCATACACCAAAGCATCACCAGTCATTTGGGGATTTCCCATCAATACCACTTGCTCCACAGTTTGAGCGGGAACCGATTTTTTCTCCCAGCTACCATCTTCTTGTTTGAGGGCGACTTTAAACGCTTCCCCTGCTTTGCTTAAAACTGCGTCTGGTTGAGTAACGTAAAGAATTGACATAATTTATACCTCAATGCGTAACTTTTTGATTTCTTTTGGTAAACAAATTTTCTGCAAACTGCAATCCCGACACTTTTTCGGATTCTCAATTGGTGGCGGTATGACACCTCCAAGCGCTGCTCGCGCTGTCTGAATCGCTTGTTCTGTCGCGAGTCGCAATGCAGGTGTAAAATTTACACGTTCGCGACGACGGTTAGCGTAGTAAAAAATTTCACCGTAAGAAATGGAGCCTCCTGTACGTTCTTCCAAACACAAAGCTGCTCCACACAGTTGAAAATGGTCGTTCAAGTGGTTCGCCATGCGTCCCTTTTTAAATTCCAAAGGAACGAGCTGGTTGTCTTTTTCTTCCACCGCATCGATAATGCCATTGATGAGAAGGCGATCGCTCCACACCCACTGATGTCGATAAACCACCTTATCACCTTCAACAGACTTACCCTCATCATCAACATTACGGTGTAAGTGACGACCAATAATAATATGTTCGTTCTCTGCATTTTCCCCAAGTTCATATTCAAGAAAAAAACGGCGCGGGCAATATTCCCAAGCATTTAGATAAGCTAAGGGAAGATAATATTGTTCGTTCATTTTTAGTAGATTGTTGATCAGCTGAGTGTCGTTGACTTCTAACACTACTCTCTTCACGCTATAAGATTACTGCTGATGTGTTCCTCTTTCTTTGTGTCCTTTGCGTCTTAGCGGTTCATTTAAATAAGTAATCTTGTCTCGAAAGGAGTAATTCTCTAAATTAACGCTACAAATTGTAGGTTATGGCGCTGAAGCGCAACTACGAACCTGGGTTTGTCCCATTCCCATCGCAGTTTTACGCCCTACACCAGCAAAGAAAGCAAAATTTGCCAAAATAGTTGCAATTCGAGCCGTTTCCCCGTTATTAAATCGATAGCGCACCCAACCCTGCGCCCCCACTTCCGCACCTCCTTCCATCTTGAGTGCATAGGTTTTCAGTTCATAGGCTATAACCAAAGCATTCCATTCACAAACCGGAAGATGGTATTGTTCTGGTGCAAAAATATTCCACCGTCGATGTAACGAATTAAACACCAATTCAGGTAGGGGAAAGGTTTGGACGCCTTGATTTTGTTTGAAGCTAGTGGGAGAAAGAAAATGCATCTCAATATTAGTCAAAACTGGCGCTGGATGTGACAGCAACCCATAATCAGCCGCACCAGCAAGTCGATGCGTTCCCGGTAGCGCGTACATATTCCGCAGTACAAATGGGAAATCTCCTAACACAATCGATTGAGTTTCTGACAATTCAAATCCCCGCATCAATGGTTCAACTAAACTACCATCCAACAAACCAATCCGAAAATAAAAATAATCCCCTACACGCACCCCACCCCGGCGACGATTTCCCAACAATCCGGAAATAGTCAAGGGTGGATTTTGACTTGAATGAACGACTTCCGCAACAGATGGGTTTGCTGCTGCTAACCACTTGAGTACCAGTGCGTGTAATGCTCGAGATAAAGTTGGAGGGATATCTCCCACATTCCCAGCCGCAAGTTCGACAACAATTGAATGTAATGTAGTCGATTTATGCAGTTGCAACGATATTTCCTGCTCCATAAAACACTCCTTTTGGTAGATGAAATTCTTCTGGTAATTGCCGATATTGTTCTGCTGTTAATGTAGATTTAAATGCTTGCCATTCATTCTTTTTTCTGTCATCATTTTTCTTAGCTGCTAAATACTCACCGCGTAACTGTGATTGACTGACCAAACTAACAGGAGGCATAACAATACGGTTATAAAGTAGGATGCGAGTATGACTGGGTAAATCTAACGGATTTAAAGGATGCAAACAGGTATACTCACCTGATTTAGTTTGCATGATATTATCAGGAATTTTTATCACCTCAACCCTAATTTTTGCTGACCATTTTCCTAACCGTATCCAACGGGGAATTTTAAGATTTTCTGGAGCAATAAGATAAGTCCGATATTGACTACCGACAGCCAATTCCTTAGCCCTTCCATAATTAATTGGGTAGTTTTTATCCGCCCCTTTATCACCAAATTGTTTTGACTTACCATAATAGCTTACTTGAGCAGCTTTAAAGGTATTAATTTGATAGGAGCAATGAATAGGTTGAGCGGGGAACACATAAATTCTAGCTTGATTTAGATGTAAAAGATTTTGTTCAGCATTTGCATCTAAATATGTCGGCTTCTGTGCTAATTCCCCTTGGAGTCGATATGGTTGGGGAATGTAGTGAATTGAAAAAAGTGCAAAACTTAACCCCCAATTATGCAAATATTTCTCGGTTTCATAGAGAATTCCCATTTCCCTTGTGGCGAAGAAAACATTATCGTGTAGCGTTAGTATGCAGTGATAGAGTGTCATGATAACATTCTTGATGGTTTAAAAAATATTTTTGAACCGCGAAGGCGCAAAGAGCACGAAGGTAAAAATTCTTTCTTCTTTCTTTGCGTCCTTTGCGTCTTTGCGGTTCATTCCAACAAATAATCTTTGAACACTAGAGTAATCCTTACTTACCTTTCTTTTTCATAGCTCCAAAGGATTCTGCGTAGGCTTTAGTTTGTCCATAGAGTGTAGTCATGGTTTCTACTAAACTAGCTTCATCTTGGTAAAGCGTGTTAACCTCTTCAAGTAACTCATGCAATTGCGAACCAAAAATTAACTTAGTTTTGCGTACGGGTTCGTCATTCAGTAAATTATCCGCCACTGTTTCTACCTGCTGTAAAATATCACTAATCGGAGCATCTACATCACCTTTTAAAGCATCGTACAGTGCTTGCGTGAAGTGTAAATTACTAAAGATTTCTCCATCGCAAAATGCAATTCCAGCGATATAGTTTCGCATTGTTCCCGTGCGCGATTCTTGAGCACCGTATCTTTTAGTACGCAGTAAGTTACCCAAAACGTAGATAAAGCCCTCATAAGTAGAGTCACGCAGGGTTTCAACTGTAGGAAATGTGACCTCTGGAATAACATGGTCTAATTCGTTGATGCTGCTTCGCATATCTCCACCTTCGCTCATCGTTCCACCTTCAAAGGGCGCATTGAATGTAAAACTGCGGTGGGACTGTTCGTAAGCGCTGAGAGAAAAAGCAGAATCTGAGTAGACTTTAGAACGTTCCGAACCACTGTCACCGATCGCAAATCCATAAATAATACAATCTGGACACTTTTTGCAAGACTTCTCCCCATTGTATTCACAGTATTTCTCCTTATTCGTGTCATCCGCGCTGGTCAGACTTAAACCACGGAGTAATTCCCGTCCCGCAAGTCGTTCCGGGGTGGTTTGCTTGCGCTTGAACATCACCAAACGGCTGATTTGCTTTTTACTTTCATCCGTAGTTCCCAAACCCGCTTGTGTACGTGCGGTGTTAAGAATTCCATCAGTTTGAAATACAGGAAAAGATTGACTGTGACGCAACAGAATAAAGTGGATATACCTCCCAGACGCTAACCGGGGAAAAGCAGATTGAAATTCAGGTTTCAAAGTCGAAAGAACACTCATGATTTTGCTCCCAATAATTTAGCCATCAAAAAATCAATTCATCTGCGTTGAGGGTGCGTTCATCTGCGGTTAATTATTCATTTCTTAAAAAACTAGACAGATTTAGCAGACTTTTCCTGTAAAGCCAACCAACGATAAGCAAATTCCGCTCCAGATTTAATCCGGTTGCGATTTTCCTGTAACAAAGCGCGATCGCCTTTATAAAGTTCCAAAAACAACTCCCGAACACAGATTGTCATAAACTCATGAATTGCAATTAATTCCCGCTCTTTTCTTACAGACCTATCTATTGATTTATCCATCATTAAAGGACGTTTATAAACTTCTTGACGCCCCAAAGCATCTTGAATTTGTCCAGAACCTTGTAAAATCAAATCATCCACATCAACTTGTTGAGGAGATGAGAGAATCATTTCCAAGGCTTTGGATAGGGGTAGTAAAATGGTGTGACTGGATTCCCCTAAACTAGCTTGATAAAACACGCGATATTGTTTGACTAGCTTTTCAATTAACTTCATCGGATAGACTCCTTCATTTTCTTCTGACTTATCTTGTTGTATCCACAGTTGAGCGTATTTCCAATAACGTTTAACCTCCTCTTGACTGGGTATATCTCGGCGATCGCGTCGCAATCCTTCTTCCGCTAAACAAAAAATATTCAGTACATTAGTCGTCACCTCCCGAACTGTTTTAATCAAATCTCGCCACTTAGAATCTGGTGGAGAACTGCGAGTTTCTAAATGCAAGCTATATATAATTAGAAGACGTTGCATTGCATTTTCAAAATCCTGAATCCGCAACGAATTAGATAACCCTAGTAAGTTCCAAAATGATGCAGGTGCATCGAGGATAACAGACTCTTTGAAGTCACCATCACTGTTATAAAGTGGAACAGAACTACTCGTTGCTATAACCTTGACTCCTAACAATATCGGAAGAGATAGCGCCAGAAAAGCAGGTTGTACCCACGCATCGGTGAGTGTTTTACCTCTTGTTGTTGTATAGTTCATCGCCAGAAAAGGTAAATCTTCTTTCCTGTATTTCTCATCATGAAAGCGTCCTAATTTTGCTTCATCTTTTAACCAAGCAACTTTTTGTAAAGCACTCATATCCATCTCATGGTCTAACCATTGCTTGCGGACATCCCAGAGATTTATCAATTTCATGTTGTTAACTAACAATTTGACAGCAGCAGCCGTTTGCGGAGAATAGACATACGCAGGGAAGATATATAAAAACACTGGTTGCTGTTCTTCTAGTTTTCCCGCTGGAACTGACCAAAAAGCTTGACGCAGTAACATTTCCAAAGCCCAGATTTTGGAAATACCGCGTTTAATTTGTCTCCCTCCCAGCGTATTTTTATTACTATATTGTTGCGGCTTAAATAAAACTACTGAATCCATTTGGTCTTCGCAGGTAAACTCCCCCGAACTTAACGAACAAATAGGTTGTTTTCCCGCCTTTGTTTTAGCATTGGTATAACCTGTAAACTCTGTACCAAATGACAGGCGATCGCTCTCCCATCCTTTCACTTCTAAATATTGGGTCAAATACTCATAGAAAATTTCGCGAATAGGGCTAGAATGTGATGGAAGTAAGTTATTCTCACTCGCCCAATTTGCTAAATCTTCCGCCCATATTTCCATCCGTTCCAAGATATCTTCTGGTTTGAAAGTTGCATGACTAGCAACATAATATGCTGCTGCGTGATACCAACCATAATTGACACCTCCCGATTGGACTTGTGTTTGTTCGGGGGAGATTTTGTCTTGAACTCCTAATTTATGAATGACCCAATTGATGTATTCAACCGAATCATCAAAAAACTCTTTCTGAGTTAAAAAGATAAATTCCGCAATTTTATCAGCACGAATATCCGCACCTTGATTCAAAAACTCTCGCTCGGTTTCAGTTAAAGCTAATTTATTCAACCGTTTGGGGGTAGCAGGGTCTTTAGTATTTGCTACCTTAACCTCAATCACCCTTGGTAGTTTGGGTATAAGTTCGGTGGGAGAAAACAATTCTAACGTTTGTGGTGCTACCTTTAAACCCTTTCCATCTCGCTTAAAACCAATATCCCCATCTAACATTTTACTTCCCAAGACTCCACTAACTTGACCCCAAATAAATTCTTGGATTTCGTTAATATCTGGAGTTTCATTATCTACTGGTGCTAGATAAATGACACCCTGAGCAAAGAACAAAATTGGCTCCCAGTTAAGTTCTTTAGCAAACAGAATGGTAGCATTGTGAATACCATTACTCAAAATACCGACAGTATCTCGCAAACGATGATAAACCAAATTTTTGTGAATATTTAAAAACCGCAACTGCTCCCTCAGTCTCTGTCCTCCGGTTTGAGTATCTATATCTCCTGGGTCGCTAAAATGTACAGCAATATCACCAAAAGCAACTAAACGACGCAGGGGGATTTCTAAACGGCGACGGTCTTTAATTTTAGGAACCGACCAATTAGCAGGGTAAATATTTGTACCTACTTTATTCTGGGTATTTTGAGCTAAGTAAGCAATTTCTGGTAAGTACTCCCGCCATTCTGACCAAAATAATTGAAATTCGAGTTTTTCTCCTAAATCGCAACACAGATGAATGATTTCTTCAACTTCCCAATTTTTCGGTGTTTCTTCTCCTTGTCCGTTACAATACTTGTTATAATCGTGTAATGTTAAACCCAAACAAAGTATATATTTTTCAATATCCGATAAAGGTTGATGTAAATATTTACTAATGTTCCAAGCTGTGAGTAAACCATTCAAAACGTGAACTAATAAACTTTGGTCGGGACGACTTGACCAACTTTGTGCTTTTTCGTGAGCATAGCGATCGCCAAGCTGAGATAACATTTGATAGTGGACTTCGTAAGAACCACCTAAAGCTGAAATTAAAGCAAATTCCCGTTCGAGGGATGGGAGTAACTTCTCTATATAAAGACGTAAAATTGGGTCTGTCTCTTCTGATAGAGTTTCGATAAGGAGTGTTTGAAGCAGGGTAGACATAATCATTCAAAAATCAAAAGATGGTAGATTCAAATCGCGTAGTTGTAAACTTTTTTAAATGCCATTTTAAAGCTTCTAAAAGTAAAGCATCTTGATGAAATGCACAAGCATAAGCTTGTTCGCTAGCATCAACTAAACGATATAATCCAAATAGAGGACTGAGATTCAGGGTACGGCTCACTTCCCAGTGGCTATTGAGTTTATTTTTGTTAACTGGAACTAAAAAAGTCAGGAATTTCTTTTGTCGCAAGCAAGTCATGACATCAGACTGAGGATGACCAATCAAATTTAATTTATCTATTAAACAAAGTTCGCCAATTTTTAATTCACTACTCAAACGATTAGTTTGAAAACTCATATTATCAATACGCTCATCAACCCATAGCTGAATGCGAAGATAAACACTGATAAAGTCATCTGGAAATTCCTCTTCACCTCGTCCAGAGTCAGTCGCAGCATTCAAAAACGTCTCGCGGTCAATCAGTTCAACGAGCGCATAGGGTAATAATCGCAGCAAGTCATAAGTGTAAAAATTATGACCATCCCACACCGCAGCTTGCAGTGTTGAACCTCCCCGGAAGCGTAAAAGTTCTTTTTGGATAGCTTGACCAACAGGGTTATGTTGCATTGCAAACCACTGTCTGCGTGCTGACTCCAAATCCTGGGAGTAAACCCGTTGCAAATCTTCCCTCATGCGATCGCGCACGAGTTGACTCACGTTCCTATTCTCTTGAGTCATCCGAGAAAACATACCTTGTGCTTGTAATGCACCCCAACGTTGGCGATACTTTTGAAATTCCTTGGGTGGGTCAAAAGCATAAGCGATCGCATCTGCTAAGATATCTCGTGTCACTGTTTCACAAGAACCGAGTTTGTCTCGCAATCGCGCCATCACCCAAGGAGTATGACCCGGAACTAAAATAAAAGCTTTATACGCATGAAAACCACGATGTCTACCCAAACGTCCTAAACGCTGTGTCACCGTTGCAGAATCGCTACTCTCAAAAATCAACAGGTGAATTTTAAAGTCCACACCAACATCAACAGCAGACGTACCTACCACGAGAACTGGCTGAGTCGCGTTTTTCAAGTCGTTTTGTACCCGTAATCTTTGCTGGCGATCGATACGTCCACTAATTTCTCGAACGACAACCTCTGGTAATAACCCTTGCAGCAAACGAGTCACTTGACCAGCTTTTGCAACAGAATTTACAATCATCAATCCCCTGGCTCTTGACTCCCCATTCAGGATTTGCTGAATGTTAGGAAGCATTTCCCTTAACCATGTCTGCGTATCCGAGTCTTTTGGTAACTCCACAAACTCCAATTCCACAGCTTGCAGAATTTGTCGAAACCCCCTCGTTTCCTCACTTGCATAAACCCCCTCAACCGCAGCAACCTTGAACCCTGCTTTGCGTAATTGTTCGATAAAATCAGGTTTTGGCGTTGCGGAAGTAAATAAAAACTTCCTGGGACGAGATTGATTTTCTTGACTGCGACGAATGAAAGCCAAGCTATTCAAAGCAGCCGTTTCTTGATGACTAGCAAAAATAGGAAATTCATCAAACACCCATAAATCTGGCCATTCCGCCAATACTAATGGTAGCAAATCACTCCCATAAGCAGGGTCACGGTACTGGAAGTGAGTCATGTAATGGAAAATATCAGGATTCGTCAGCAAAATAGGCTTTTGTTGAATCGCTAACAGCAGTTCTTGAAACTTG
This sequence comes from Scytonema sp. PMC 1070.18, assembly GCA_035967975.1. Lineage (GTDB taxonomy): Bacteria > Cyanobacteriota > Cyanobacteriia > Cyanobacteriales > Nostocaceae > Scytonema. The sequence continues at coordinate 2,814 of JAWQFQ010000036.1, read as the reverse complement.
TTACTCTTATCTGCTTGCTTAACCCGTCTACTTAACTCCGCACCAAATAAACGGTCTACACGTTGAGACGCATCTAAACCAAATAGCCTATTGTAGTTATTCTGTTGTTCGGCTTGGTCTTCCACCAGTTCAATTGTGGGATACAAAGCCATGATGCGAACATCAGGATTGACGAGTCCTGGTAAATTCCCAGCTAGGGACTTACCATCACCTGTCGCGGATTGATTGCAAATAATATCAGCATCTCCGTGTACTATTTCCCCATAAGTCTTCGCTTGGTGTGATGATAAAGGACAAGCACATCCCGATGGTGGTTGGAGATTGGGAGCCTTTTGTGCGACAATACATTCAGAGGTACACCCAAGTGGACAGTTCTCAACTCCTTGGTTAAGTTGAGAGTAGAGAGGTTGTAAAAAAAGCTTCATGCGCTTCCCTGTCTTTCCTTTGCACCCAGTCTAGTACCAGTTTTTGAAAAGTTGGCATCATTTTTTGACTACAATTAAAATTAGGGGAATACTAATGCTGTCCAACACCCAAAATGCTTTCCAAAAATGTCCTCCAAAGTAGACGCAAGTTACAACCAGCTTGCTTTCGCCCTAGAAATCCTCAGACTTCTAGCTGAAAAACCACGAAGACGGGACGAATTAACAGATTTACTCTCCATTTCTCTCGAAAAGCACGGTAAATCTAAAGATAATGCTGATGTTAAGCAAAAACTGACTCGCACAATTCGTAAACTGAGAGACTGCGGTATCGAAATTGAAAGCGGAACTCACAGTCCCTACAAATTAGTCGAGTCAAATTTTCCCCTCATCCTGTCAACCGCACAGCGACAAGCTCTAGCAATAGCCGCTTATTTCCTTTCCGATATGGGCTTCTCCGCGCAAGCAAGCCAAATCAAACGCATTGGTAACTTGACAGAATCAGACATTCCAGCGTTTTTGAAACTCGATTTTAGTCCTCCCGTTGATTATAGCGATCGCAATTTAGATAGCATCGTTCGCCAACTCCAAGAACGCTTTCAGCAACAATGCCGCTATACTATTCGCTATCAAAGCAAACAAGGAGAAGGAAGACTCTGGGATATCGACCGTTCAGAACTGCGATTACACGACGGTGTTCTTTATTTATTTGTATTCAGACCCGACTGGCGTTCCCAGCGGTTTGACCATTGGTACAATATCGACCAAAATCATATCTTTCGCCTTGATAGAATAGTCAGCGTTGGTCCTTCATCCGACACGCGTTGGACATCCTGCGATTTTCCCACACTAAAAGTCCGTTACCGCACCAGCGGACCATTAGCCAACTACCAACCTCGACGTAAAGATGAAGTGGTTATTTACAGCGACCCCGAAGGAAAATTTCGCGAGATCGAAGCAACTATAGATTATTGGTTTTGGTTTCGCCAGCGCATTTTGAAATACGGGGGAAACGCTCAAGTTATAAGTCCGCAAAACCTAGCTGATGAAATTAAAAAAGAATATAAGAATATTTGGGAAAAATTATCAGGAGAAATCCAAGATAAGCCCTGAATTAAAATTCGGGCTAAAAGCTTAAACCCGTTAAAACGGGTTAGGAAGAAGGTTTAGAAAATTAAGAAATTAGGTTGACAATTTGAATTATATTCTTTATATTTAAAAGTACAATGCCACAGTAAAGATACACAAAGTTGAGGTCACCTTGGCAAAGGTCATCATCCTCAGCAGTCCCGTACCTTGAAATGGGCAAGATTTTCAAAATTTTTGGCGGGGGAAAGCACGGGCGAAAACCCCCCACCTCCCGCCAAATCGCCAGAACCTTGACAATTCAATAGTTTCAGCGTTTTAACTAGGAGCGTAGAACCTGTTCGCAAAGGCTGAAATGGACTTTTAAAACAGTCCCGCCAAAAATGCCGGTGGGAACGGCTCTATCATTAGCTTCCGGAGCGCAGCCTTTCATATAAATGAAACCCGTTCGCGGGATTGAAACTTTATGAATATTTGGACATCCCATTTTCGGCATTAACACTTTCATATAAATGAAACCCGTTCGCGGGATTGAAACATTCTGAACTAAAAATCCCTGACATTACGTACGACTTTCATATAAATGAAACCCGTTCGCGGGATTGAAACACCTCCCACGCACTGTGAAGTTTATCTATTGTGGATCTTTCATATAAATGAAACCCGTTCGCGGGATTGAAACCCGGATATTCACTGTGCTAGGTTAGCAGTAATTATCTTTCATATAAATGAAACCCGTTCGCGGGATTGAAACAGTCTGTTTTGGCTAGCGGCACAGAACAGTTACACTGCTCTTTCATATAAATGAAACCCGTTCGCGGGATTGAAACTTGCCTACAGCAGCATGGAGAGTGCAAGCAATAGGACTTTCATATAAATGAAACCCGTTCGCGGGATTGAAACTTTTTAGCTTATCTTGATTATAGAGACACAAAAGGAGCTTTCATATAAATGAAACCCGTTCGCGGGATTGAAACAGTATAGCAGGGAACTGGAAGATAGTCTGGTAACTCTTTCATATAAATGAAACCCGTTCGCGGGATTGAAACATCGCCTACAAAAGGGATGAAATCGCTGACATATTTCTTTCATATAAATGAAACCCGTTCGCGGGATTGAAACGTTTTTATCTTTATCTTCAACTCAATTATCCACAGAGACTTTCATATAAATGAAACCCGTTCGCGGGATTGAAACTTCCCAACTTATGAATTGTCTTAACTCCAACTTAAAGCTTTCATATAAATGAAACCCGTTCGCGGGATTGAAACAATTCTATTTCTTTTTCTAAGGCATTTAATGAGAA
>JAWQFQ010000035.1:0-60006 GCA_035967975.1 Scytonema sp. PMC 1070.18 | reverse complement strand
CTCTAATTTCTTAGAAGCCCACACCGACACGAAGTGCGGTGTGTGGAGTCGTCACGCATTTGTGCAACAGAACACACCCAACGATATTATAACAGCAGTGAGTGGAAAATTCAGCGTCCAGACGGTAGCTCAATGCCCGTTTGTGAATACGCCGCTGCGCTAGCTATGACTGAACAACGAGTTGTTCGTGATGTGGAAATGGGTGTAGAGAAGCCCGATGGTGATATTTGTTGGCTGAGCGTGACGGCTTCCCCAATACCTTTAGAGGATTACGGAGTTGCGATCGCCTATGTGGATATTACTAAGCGTAAACAAGCACAAGACCGATTGAAAGCTTCACTGCGAGAAAAAGAAGTTTTGCTAGCAGAAATTCACCACCGAGTCAAAAATAACCTATATGTTGTTTCGAGCTTGCTAGAACTTCAGATGGATTGGGTTAACGATCCCCACGCTAAAGCAGCTTTAGAAGATAGCTGTAATCGTGTTAGTTCAATGGCGCTAGCCCATGAAAATCTCTACCGAACTCATGACTTTGCTGAGATCGATTTTGGTGAGTACGTTCAACAACTTGCTGCTGACTTACTCGCTACTTATAAACCTGGTTCGAGTCACATGGTTAGGCTCAATTTTGATGGTGATTCAATCTTCCTCAGTCTCGACCAAGCCATTCCCTGTGGATTGCTGCTGAATGAGTTAATCACCAATGCTTTAAAACATGGCTTTCCCGATGGGTTTTCCGGACATCTTTATATCCGAATGACCCAATTAGCTGATCACAAGGTTGAGATAGCTGTAGGTAATGATGGTAATCGCCTTCCTCCCGACTTCGATCTTCAGCACAGTTCCTCAATGGGTTTGAGGCTGGTCATGATGTTTGTAGAACAACTCATGGGTAAACTTGAGCTAGAAAGGGGGGACATTACATGGTTCAAGGTAGATTTTCGTCAAAAATACACTAAAATTTCTCAATCTGGCTAAGAAATTTTCATCTAAAAATAGGAAAATAGAAATTCCCCATCGGGATTTATAGAGACAAGCCACTTATGGCAGATATTATAATCGTTGAAGATGAGCGGGTGGCGGCTTGGAACATTCAAGCTGCCTTAGAAAAGTTTGGCTATACTGTTGTAGCCAACGTTGCTTCTGGTGAAAAAGCAGTTCTTCTTGCTGAAACGCTCAAACCAGATTTAGTTCTCATGGACATTTGTCTTCCCGGTGAGATTGATGGTATCGAAGCAGCTACAAAAATCAGGAATCGGTTTCACATTCCAATTGTTTACCTGACGGCACACACTGATGACAAAACTATAAGTAGAGCTATTGCTACAGACCCTTACGGCTATCTTATTAAACCTTTTAAACGGACAGAGCTACACACTACAATTACCACAGCTCTACGTCGATGTCAATCAGAAAAGCAGCTAGAAGCAACACAGCAATGGCTAGCTTCCACTCTCAACAGTATTGGAGACGGTACCATTACCACTGACCGCGAAGGACACATCACTTTTATAAACCCTGTGGCTGAAGCAATTACTGGTTGGCAGAAGTCAGAAGCGATTGGCAAGCACATTGATACAGTCATGGAGCTATATCATAATGAGACAAGGCAAGCAATGGAAAATCCCCTTTTGCAAGCTATGCGAGAAGGTTTCCCCGTTCAATTACCCGAACAGTGCTTGCTACGAACGAGGGTGGGTCAGGAAAGAAACATTGATGATGTAGCAACACCCATTCGCGATCGCTGGGGTCAAGTCACGGGAGGAGTCGTTGTCTTTCGGGATATCACCGAACGCCAGAGAATGCAAGCAGCATTGAGGGAAAGTGACGCTAGATTCCAGATGCTAGCAGCAAATTTACCTGGTGTTATTTACAGATTGTTACGTCGGTTAGACGGTTCAGTTGAATTTCTCTACGTCAGTCCCGGTTTTCGAGCTCTGTTTGAAATGGATTGGGAGTTCTTTGAGCAAGGGGGCGAACCCTTACAGTCTCTACTGTACTCCGACGACGATGTGAATTCTCTGTATGCAGCAGTAGATACCGCCCTGCAAACATTTCAATCGCTCGCGTGGGAGGGACGCATTCTCCTTTCTTCTGGGACAATCAAATGGATTCAAATCATGAGTCATCTTACCTGTCAAGAGAATGGAGAAATCATTTTTGATGGCTTAATTGTAGATATTAGCGATCGCAAACGCACCGAACAAGCACTGCAAAAGCAAATGCAGCGGGAACAGTTATTAGCTGAACTTGCTCAGCAAATTCATAAATCTTTAGATTTACATGAAATTCTTAACACAGTAGTTACAGAAGTTCGTCAGATACTTCAGGTTGACCGGGTGTTAGTTATTCAACTCGATTCCAACTGTTCCGGAGTTGTTATTCAAGAATCAGTAGATTCTGCACTACCAGCAACATTAGGTTTGAACTTCAACGATGAATGTTTTTTACCAGAGGCTTATGATTCTTATTGGCAGGGACAGATGCACATTGTTTCTGATACAACTGGATACTGGAGCAATTGTTTGAGGGAATTGATGCAAAATTTGGATGTCAAATCCAAAGTTGTTATCCCAATTCTTCAACACCAAGAGACTAGCAAAACAGGCTCCAAATCTGAAACTAGGAAATTATGGGGTTTGCTGATAGTTAACGCGTGTTATGATTACCGTCAGTGGCAATCGGAAGAAGTGGATTTACTCCGTCAAATTTCCCATCATTTAGCGATCGCCCTTCACCAATCAGAACTCTACCAAGAACTACAATTGGTAAACCAGCAACTAGAGTACCTTGTCACGATTGATGGGCTTACCCAAGTTGCTAACCGCCGCCGCTTTGATGAATACTTACAGCAACAGTGGAATCAATTAGTCCGGGAACAGCAACCTTTATCTTTAATTTTGTGCGACATTGATTATTTTAAACTCTACAACGATACCTACGGTCATCCAGCTGGAGACATATGTTTGGTACAAATTGCTCAAGCAATTACGTATGCAGTGCAACGTTCAACAGATTTAGTAGCACGGTACGGTGGAGAAGAATTTGCCATTATTCTACCAAACACGTATGCGATGGGAGCAGCCCAGGTGGCGATCACAATCCAAAACCAAATCCACCAACTTCAAGTTACCCATAATGCATCTGAGAAAAAGTATGTCACTCTCAGTCAAGGGATTGCTAGCACTGTTCCCAATCAAAACAATTCACCTCAAGCCTTAATTGCAGCTGCGGATTTAGCACTGTACCAAGCAAAGCAGCAGGGACGCGATAGATATTGTATAGTGGAGGTCTAGAGCATCAGTACCCGGATATTTTTAGATGAAAATTATACAAATTATTACATACACTGTCATTAGTGCAATACTGGTAGTTATTGCAAATGGAAAGGTGCTAGCTTTTCAGTTTTTTAGCGATCGCAATTCTTGGGAAGCTGCTCGTGACATTCTTTCTTTTTACTTTTTACTTTTGCTTTGTTGTATTAGTCTATGCTTAGTAACTCTTCTTTGATTCATGGCGATCGCACTGCTGCTATAGGGAAACGAGACATTAAAGACGTTCCCTTCGTGGAACTCTTTAACGGACGTTTGCAAGGAGTCGTTTCCAGCGGTTCCGATATTGAACGGGTATACGTTTCCTTCTTTGAAGCCAAAACACTCAACTATTATTGCAGTACCAATAATAACCGTCCCTGTGGGGGATTGCGCGGTTATCCGTGTAAGCATTTGCAAGCTTTGCTAAACGAGGCTATAACAGCATATAGTATCGAGCAAGTTGTTCATACTCTGAAAGTTCCCGGTGACCATAGCCAACTCAACACAGCGGTCGATGTTCTAGCCCACGCAGGTACGGTAAAAAAAGAACCCGCCAGTGAGGTTTTCAGTCGTTTTCTCAATTACCTCCGCTACCTAGAACTAGGTACTTCCAACCAGCCCTTACCTGAAATGAGTTGGTTCACATAGCAAAAATACAATCCAAAAATTATGGCTTTTCCTGGCGCACTGAACCAACTTCCGGAAGGGACTCAAGCCACACTAGACTTGATAGCCGACTTTGACCAATGCTTCCTGACAGGTTTTGCACACCTCGACACCCACCACCTACAGACATTAGACACTCTCCAGAAAATATTCACGGGTACACCATTACAAAAACCCCTGAGTGAAACCTGCTCTGCTATTAAAAACAATGAATTTGTAGACCAATATTTTGCAGTTTTAGCTGCTGTACGTGCATCATTACAAGGTTCACTCTTTGATAATTTACAGCAACACGTTAGAGGTGTGTTGGGAAGAGAGACGGGGGACGAGGAAGATGAAGGGGATAGCCCAGATGAAGGAAACAGACATTTGCAAGTTTGGCTGGAAAGTACACGTCACTGGCTGATGGAAATCGCCCTAGTAGGATACGCCCGTTTAGAAGCTTCCACTTTAGTACCCTTCATGACAACCCTAGAGCAGATTCAAGCAGAACCACTGTTGATACGTCAAGCAGCAATATTAACAGGGTTCTTCAATGAAGTGATGAGTCGAGTTCCTGTTGCGGATAGCAGTACCATTCCCATTTATCGTTGGATGGATTTATGGACACAGGCGATGGTCAGTTCTTTGCGTCCTCCCGTTTCCCCTAAACCCAAAAGTGTTTCAGGTACTCTAGAACTACTCGGATTAGATTTGCGCCATCACGCCAACTTGGTCAGTTTTACAGCGTATGGGTTACTAACCGTTGATTCCCAAGTTAAGCTGACAAGAACAACCTTATCAGCTTACAAAGTCGATGTCATCAGTGGCGACCAAATTTGGCTGCTATTTCCCAACGCTGCTATTCTCCTAGAAGCCTTTGCTGAGAATAGAGCCTTACATTTAAAAGATATTCCTTTATTACCAACAGGCGACCTACTTTGGCAAGGTCAAGCCCAACTCGGTCACAATTATGACTTGATGAAAAAATCAGCAGAATTTTTCGCAGTCAACGCAAAAAATAGCTTTATCCCCTGCGTAGTTTCTTCCAGAGACCGACATCCCGTACAACTTAGCGAACCCGTACATCTCAGTAATTACACGACTAGTCTCAACAACGACATCCTCACATTCAATTGGAAAGATTCAGGATATCTGCCAATTGCCACAGAACGTATTAATAATTTCTCAGAACTTAACATAGAAACGATCGCCAAATCTACCGAAATTTTTGGACTTCTGCGCTTTGATGCTGGACACTGGGCTGTACAACCACTCGCTGCGATCGCACGAGGTAAGACTATTTTTACAGGTCAAAAAGCCAGCCATATCCTGAAAACACCCCCAAAAACCAGCGCCGTTGCGACATTGCAAGAAAGAGCTAGTCGTTTGCTACGTAAGAAGAGTTAAAAATAAACCGCAGATGAACGCGGATAATCTTCTTCTTCATCTGCGTTGAGGGTGCGTACATCTGCGGTTCCAATTTTACAATAACATCTATGGATACAAACCAAATTGCCCAACGCCGTCAAGTTTTATACTGGAGATTGCTCACAACCATGTTCGGCTATAACGAACAAGGCGCAAACTTTGAGCAGATGAGTATTGAAGTGGTTGATGAATTAAATCTACCCCAACTCATTCTCGACCCCAACATCAGTATAGAGAATTTACTGCAACGCTACCCAGAGTTAGAGTCAGATTTTACACAGTTAATTTTATCCGAAAATGGGGACGCAGGGAAAGAAATCACTTCTTCCCCATGTGATACCTCTACCTTGCGCCGTGCGCTTGTCTTTTCCAAACTGTTGTTGAATGCGTTTGGTCCCAATACCCAAAGTAGCGTAGTCACTGCACAACAATATGCTCAATGGCTTAAAGACGTGGGTTATCTTGAAAAAGCTCTAGGCTATGCGCCGGGTAGCTTGCGAGGACAAAAGCCGGGAACGGGTACTGGTGCTGGTATGGGTGCGGGGTTTGGGGCTGGAGAAGGTTTTACCGTTAATGAAGAACAGTTACGCGCCACCCTCAAAGCAATGGAAGGCGAACTTATCGAAAGGATGGCGTTGAGGGAAGTGCTAAAAGATGACAAATTAGCCAGCCAACTTACCCCTTCAATGGCTTTAGTCGAACAGCTCCTGAGAGATAAAGCGAATTTATCGGGTACATCTCTCAAAAATGCTAAACGACTGATTAAAGAATACATTGACGAACTCGCAGAAGTCCTACGGTTACAAGTCGCACAGACTGTTACTGGTAAAATTGACCACTCAGTTCCTCCCAAACGGGTTTTTCGTAACCTTGATTTAAAACGCACTATTTGGAAAAACCTAACAAACTGGAATCCAGAAGACCAGAGATTGATGGTAGACCGCCTCTACTATCATCACACTGCTAAGAAAAAAACACCAACACGCATGATTGTTGTCGTTGACCAATCAGGCTCAATGGTAGACGCGATGGTACAGTGTACCATTCTCGCCTCAATTTTCGCTGGTATTCCTAACGTAGATGTACATCTCATCGCTTTCGACACACAAGTCTTAGACCTCACTCCGTGGGTACAAGACCCCTTTGAAGTCCTTTTACGCACACAATTAGGAGGTGGAACATATATATATGGGGCGCTAGTAGAAGCAGCACAAAAAATTCTTGAACCCAGTCATACAGTCCTCGTTCTCATTTCCGACTTTTATGAAGGTGGTAGCGACCAAGTGCTCTATGACTACATCAAATCACTCAAAGAATCTGGTCTACATTTTATACCCGTAGGCGCAGTCACCAGTTCCGGATACTTTAGTGTCAATCAATGGTTTCGCGACAAACTTAAAGAACTAGGTACACCAATTTTAACTGGTAGTCCCAAGAAATTAATACAAGAATTAAAGAAAGTCATCGTGACTTAATGAAAAACTATGCAAGCCCAAGAAGAACACTACTACACACCTGAAGAATATCTAGAGCTAGAAACGGCTGCAACCTTCAGAAGCGAATATTATGACGGACAAATCATTCCAATGGCAGGCGGAACACCAAATCACAATAAAATAGCAGGTAACTTTTATGCTGCACTCAATTTTACTTTCAAAAGACAACCCTATGACATATTCATGAGCGATATGCGCCTGTGGATTCCCAGTCAGCGCCTATATACATATCCTGATGTTATGGTCATTGCAGGTCCATTAGAGTTTGCACAAGGGCGTAAAGATATAGTCACTAACCCGATTGCGATCGCAGAAATTCTCTCCGAATCTACCGAAAAATACGACCGAATCGGAAAATTCAAACTTTATCGCTCCATTCCAACACTCAAAGAATACATTTTAATTTCTCAAACAGAAATTTATGCCGAACAATATTCTAAAACTGAAACAGAACAATGGTTATTTTCTACATATGAAGGTGAAAATGCACTTTTAGAACTTAGCTCCATTCCATTTCAAACATCCTTAATCGACCTTTATGATAAAGTAAATTTTGATTGACAGAATGATATACTTAGACCCCAATACTTGTCGGTTAAGCCCTAAATTAAAATTTGGGCTCAAAGCTTAAACCCGTTAAAACGGGTTAAAAATCATTTAGTCAGATAAATCTGACTTTAGCTCTAAGCGGTGAAATTTATTTCTTGGCTCTTAACCGAGTAGTATTGACTTAGACCCTATTATTTGCTGATGATATTTGGTATACTCTAGAAAAGAAAAAAATAAACAATGATTGGTACTCATATTTACATCAGTTAGGAAACTCAAAAATCTCTAATTAAAGCAGCAGCTTTACAAAAAATGTCTGTTGAAGAGGTAGCAACTTCAATCTTGAGAGAAACTATCCAAGAAAAGTTTGGAGAAGTTAGCTCTTCTTCAGACGATATACATAAAGAAGCTGTTAATCTTCTTAGGGAAATGCAACCCTACGCTTATTTTGCAGATCCTAATCAACCCGCTATTTTTCCAGATGATTGGGAAATGAATCAGGATTGCGAGGAAAATATTTGCGATTGTTCTTAATACTCAACTTAATGAAAAACTATGCAAGCCAAAGAAGAACACTACTATACCCCGGAAAAATATCTAGAGCTAGAAACGGCTGCAACCTTCAGAAGCGAATATTATAATGGACAAATCATTCCAATGGCAGGCGGAACACCAAATCACAATAGAATAGCTCTTAATTTGAGTTCAGCACTCAATTTTACTCTCAAAAGACAACCCTATGACATATTCATGAGCGATATGCGCCTGTGGATTCCCAGTCAGCGCCTATATACATATCCTGATGTTATGGTCATTGCAGGTCCATTAGAGTTTGCACAAGGGCGTAAAGATATAGTCACTAACCCGATTGCGATCGCAGAAATTCTCTCCGAATCTACCGAAAAATACGACCGAATCGGAAAATTCAAACTTTATCGTTCCATTCCAACACTCAAAGAATACATTTTAATTTCTCAAACAGAAATTTATGCTGAACAATATTCTAAAACCGAAACAGAACAATGGTTATTTTCTACATACGAAGGTGAAAATGCTGTCTTAGAACTTAGCTCCATTCCGTTTCAAACATCCTTAATCGACCTTTATGATAAAGTAAATTTTGATTGATAAATACATAAAGAAGCTGTTAATCCTCTTAGGGAAATGCAACCCTATGCTTATTTTGCATATCCTACTCCCTTCACGCTATAAGATTACCGATCACATCTTGCTCTTTCCTCTGTGTTTTGGTGCGCCATCTGTGGTTTTTTATTTAGGTAATCTTTGGGCGAAAAAGGAGTAATGAGAATGGTGCTGTCCGGTCAGTCAATGTAGCTTGTTTTCTGATGAGTGAATTTCCCTAATTGTCTTTCTGAGCATTTGTTCTGTTTTTTCAAGCTCTGCTAATACAGCACGAATTTATGACTTTTTTTGTAATATGTTGTTTAGGTATTTTTGGAAACAACTGCCATCTATTACAGATTGAAGCCTAGCGTTGTATTCTTCATCTGTAAAAGGTCTACCAGCCATCGCCGTCATTCCCAGTTCATCTAACTCTACCCATTTTTTTAAATCTTCAGGTGTTGGTTCGTATTGTGACTGTGTTTCTGTCATTCCCCTAATCCTCGACGACGTAATTGCTCTTGAACAAATAATTTAGGTGATGAATAGCAGAGAAAACAGCGATTACTACTCGAATATTAAGTAGCGATCGCTCTCAATACTGCTCGGTTAACAATCGTTGAGGTACCAGAAACCCGGTATCTTGGAGATACCGGGTTTCTAATTTCCCCTTAACCGACAAGTATTGCGATCGCTCTATTCGCACTTTCCAGTCTTCTCTTATTGACTGGTTTTGGTTGTTAACTTCAAGCTAAGTTCATTCAGCCATTGACAACCTAAGTTTCTCTGCACCTTGAACCATCTGTAAAGCAAATTGAGCAGCGGTAAAAGGAGCTGAGTCATTTATCTCATGTTGGATTTTCAACTCCTCCTTGATTTTATTAGCTAAATCATCAATGTTAACTACTGTCTGATTCTCATCTTTCCAAGGAACAGGTTGAACTTTCCAATTACTCATTTCTGTTCCATCTAGCTTTCTTAACTCTCGCCACAGATTATTAGCATCATCATTATTAAAACCAAAATGCAATCCCTCTGGTTTCAGGTATATATCAACTGTACGAATCTCTCCATCGAACAGACAAATTAATACATCTTCTGAAATGCGATCGCGACGTAAAATGTTTAACTTCTGATTCTCGACCATTGCTTGATCCCCAGTTATGGAAGATTCGGAGCCATCTATTTGTAAATCGGGCCAACCTGAAACTACTTCTGAGCGCATTAAGAAACCAGTGATTTGCTTTGCTGCACCTGTTAGAGGATTATTATTACTATCCTGTTGTACGTCTGAGTCTTGCACTCTTCCAATACTAAATGCACCATCAAGCAGAGATTCTACCCAAAACCAATCTAACCAGAAGAAACGGATTGATTCTGAGGGAAGCATCTGTTCATCGGGGACTAAGTAGTTAAAGGGAATACCAGATAACAATCCTAGTTGCTCAAACCAGGTTTTTATATCTTGAGGAAAATCATTATCAGTAGAGTTACTATCTTGCTCAGGAAAGAGATGGGGAAAAAGTTCCTGTTGATTATTCTGGGCTAATTTTTGGGCGTTGGTACGTTTCCAGTTAAAAAGGCTAGTGGCAAATTTTTGATCTTGTAGAGCTAATAGTTGACCGAGTTGCCAAGCTGCTGCGTAGGATATATCAAATAAGCCAGTATTAGGATTATAGGCAATAAGTTGGTCTGCACTGCGAACAGAAAGTTGAGACAGTGATAAATTTGTCGGATTTTCTCCTGGAACTAAAGGACTATGATACCAAGAAAAGGTTTTGCCCCCCTGCCGGAGATAATGGGGTAAGGGAAGATATCCTTTGGTAAAATATTGGTCTGCTTGAGGATTATTTTGTGTCGGTAGTTTGAGGGTATCTTTGTTGAGATTTTTAAGCAATCCCGTAAAGTTTTGTTCGGGTTCAGTACAAGAGAAGCTCCAACTTTTGACAACAACTAGACGAATGTAATTTTCATCTGTGGCATTTTGATAATTAAATTCACCATTATTGTTATATCGATTTTCTAAGGAAATTAAATAGGCTGTGCTGATTCCCTCTTTTTTAGGAAGCCGATTGCTAATAACTAAGGATAAAGGTTCGCTATTTTCCGTATCTCCGGTAACTTGACGAACGTGAGCCAAGTATTCTAAATCTTTTGTTGTGGACAATATCTCTGAAAGTAGCTTTTTGGGTACATCAATAACGGATACTTTATCCTCTTGCTGTTGTCCAGTTTCTAAGGTGACACCAGGCCATTTTATAGTACTTGTAGAAGGTTGCTGTAATTTTTTCAGGGTGGTGATTTTAGTATTTCCAGATTGAGCTAAAATTGCTTCAACTTGCGCCTCTAATTCAGTAAAGTCACCTTCAAGGTTTTCTGACTTTCTATTACTTTTATCAACTATACCTGCTTCATCATCTATCAATTCGATCCAGCCAATGCTACTAGACAAAAGATGCTGCCATAATTGTTCTTTTTTATCTTGGGTAAGCTCTTGATTTTGAGAATTATAAAAAGTCGCTTCTAAAATAGTTTCTTTCTGAATAGTTCTTAAGAGTTTTTCTTCTTCATGGATAATAATTAGGGCTAACCAAGGGACATTTTGGTTTCCTGATTGTGCTAATCTTTCCCAAGGTAAGGTGCTACTTTTCAGGGCAATATGCGGAAGAACATGAGAATGGTCACCAAAGCTACCTGCTGGGGGGAAAACAGCATGAATTTCTTCAGGTTTTAATTCAAAGCGATTTCCTTGGACAACAAAAGTGAGATTAGAGGTAAATGGAGAATCTTCTTGTTCCTGATTATTAATTGTGACAGTTTGTTTAACAGTAATTTTATATTTTCCAGCATCTAAAGATGTCTGATTATTCTGAATAAATTGGATTTGACCTTGGGCTGTTGTATCAGTAACTTTACTACTCATAATTTTAATTTAAAAGAAAAGGACTAAATAGTTACTTCTTCGAGTTGAGGAGCAATTATAAATGCTTGCTCTATTCCTTTGTCTGTTTCAAATTCTTCTAAATCAATATCGATATCCGACAATCCCAAGCTTTCTAGTAAGCTATTCCTTGCGTTCTTGACATCTTCAGAGGTTATACTCTCACCAATATTTTTTTCTCTTGTATCTTCATCTGTTTCTTCACTCTTTGAAAAAGTAGAAAATGAATTCCATTCATAGGCGTTATCTACTAATTCTGTATCATAAGCTAGATTCTTCCGCTCAATAGGTTGAGTTTCACCAGGAGTTGGAGGATTGGCAGGCTTAATTTTATATCCAGATAATACATTGTTAATAAATCTTTCCCGATTTGGATTTTTGCTATTAGATTCTCCCCACAATGCTGTGGGAATATTTTTAGAGATCGGAGTACATTCAAAATTACTTCCCTGAGTTTCTTCGCTATTGTCTTCTTTTACTTTTACTATAGAAATACTATATTTCGATTCAGTAAATCTCTGCTTATTGACATCCATTGGTGCAATTCCAAAGGTGGTTGTAGGTGTGACTCCAGATTCAGTCTGTTGTTTAATTGAAATTTTCCCAGCTTCGACATTTTTAAGAGGAATTACAGAGCTAGTGGTAAAAGCGAATTCTTTAGGATTAACGATAAAGATTTCCTCTTTGTTCACTGTTTCTAATTTTCGCAGCAGTCCACTCTCAACAGCAATGGTACAAACTTGTTCTCCAGCAGGTAAGAAAGATGCCTTAAATTCTTCCCATTTGAGAGCAGGTGGTTTCTTCTGAGAACGATCGCCAAAGCGAACAGTAAAGGAAACAATAGCAAGCTTAATTGTAGCTGTTCCTGAGAATTCTGGTCCCCAAATATGCAGATCTGCTCCCACCTCTATAGAAATGGTTTGACGACCGAAAAACCAGAATGTGTAGGATGCGCCAAGATTTACACCAATCCGAGCATCATAAGAATAGGGCTGCCAAGCGACGATAAAATGGGCGTTGGCAATAAACCAAGCTTTTATATTGCCCGACTGCCAAACCGCTTCTAGCCGTCCTCCTGCCATAATTGCGGAGGCGGTGAGAGCAAAATAAAGACTCCCTTTAACACTTAATTCGTTACTTATGCGCCAATTGAGCGCGAGGGGAGCAACTCTGGGGTAGTGAGGGGGAATTTGGAATCGAGGATGATAGCCCCCAACTGTGAGTACAAAGTCTCCTTCATACTGACCAGAAAACCAACTATAGAAAGCAAATCCACCACTGAGTCGGCAGTTGCGATCAAATAAATAAGAATCAGGTAGGATTTTTCCCTCAACTTTGAGCGTACCTTCAGAGGGAACATAACGAGCAAGAATACCGAAGCGGACTTGGGCTAAAGGGGGAGGAAGGGTGTTGGGATTGACACGGGGCGGTATAGGTGGGGAAATGAGGGTTGAGATACCCAGTAGTTCTAGAGAAAAGCGATCGCCAAAAGTAGCAACCAGAAGCACAAACGACTCAATAATCTTAAAAGAGGTAAACTTAATCCCGACAGCTAGCATCACGCGCCCAACTTTGGGGGGAATGTAGGGTTGTAGTTCTCGCTGAATGGCAATTAATCCGGCTGGATTGGCTTTCGCGCCATTTAAAGCTGCTTTAACGAGAGGGAATTGGGGGATTTGGTCGAGGGTAGGTAAGATTAAACTGCGGTTGTAGGCGAAACCGAGGGCGAGTCCAGTGATGAAGAAGAAGGGAGGACCCCCAATGGGTTTGTCGAGAATGCCGTAGATGAAGAGGGAGGGATGTCCTTCGTCAGCTGTGGTGTAAGAACCAATAGCAGATATGCTAAAAGTTTCAGTTTTAACAATTACGGTACCAGAGTAATCGTCTTTTCCATTAATTGTAGTTCTGAGGAAAGCTCCTTCAATAGAAATGTTTCCTTTGCTTTCGTATTCGATGCCAATGCCCCGGAGGTTGAATTTTGGCTGAAATTGTTTGAGGGGTGAACCCACCAATAAGCCATCTAGGTTTAAGGTGAGTCCGGCGGCGGAGATGGAAGCATCGAGGAGAAACCAGAGAATTGTATCTTGGTATTGGATGCCAATTCTGCCAAAGTATACGGGTCCCAACTGTTTTTTGAGGGGATACCATTGGGTGTTGTCGGTTACGGGAGTTGGAGGAGGAGTGGTTACAGCAGTGGCGGAGGGGGGAAGGATTGGGGTTGTTGGTTGACTGTCAGAGGTGATGGGTAAGGCAAGAATTTGGGTTGTGTTGCCGACTTGTAGGTTTGCCGATACGTTTAAACCTTTTTTGACAACTGTTACGCTTGCGTTGTTTCCAGTGGGTTGTAGGGGAAGTTTGGTGATGTCGTCGGGAATTAGGTTGTTAAAGGTATTGACTTGTTCGGGGTTAATATTTTGAGAGGCGATGAGAAATTGTAAGTCATCAACACCTACGGTTTGTTCTGGGGGAAATTGTTTACCAACTAGGGGGAGGTTGGAGAGGTTAATTTGGGAACCGAGGTTCAGTCCGAAGAGGAAGTTAGATTTGGTCTGGTTTTTGCTGTAGATAAATAGGGCATCTTGGAGTGTGATTTCTAGGGTTGCGGGGATATAGGTGGCAATATCGTCAGAAACTGCTTCAACGAGAGTTTTTATTTGAAGGGAATCTCTATTGGGGTTGTTATAAGTGGCAAGGAAAGTTTTGGCGGTATTATCTTTGCTGAAGATTAGGTTAAATTGTAAGCCGCTAATAAGGATGTAGCCGCCAAATTCTTTTTGGAAGGAATTGCCTTTACTAGTAATATTGATGGTGACAGTAATATCAACTTCTTGATCATCAACAGGGAATTTGGATTGACAGGTGAAGGTGAAATCTTTGGTTTTGGTGTTGAAGGAGAGACCCAGATTTTGGATAGTTAGGTCTTCTATGACTGAAGGGAGGGTGACTTCACCAAATAAGTTAGCAATATCTTCTATCAGGTCGCCAATAGGAATTTCTTGTCCCAATCCTGTATTACCTTGAAAATCCCAGCCATTCTCATTTCGATAATTGGCTAGTAAGAATAATTCAGCACCCACTTGGGTAAGTGTAAGTGTACTGCTGAGTCTAACATCAGAGAGTGATTTATTTTGGTATTCAATAAATAAGGCAATATTATTAATAACTAATCCATTGATAATAGTTAAATTCCCTGAAGCAGCAGCTTGAAATGAGTATGCTTCTTCACCTTTCTTTACCTGAGCATAAATCTCAAGGTCATAAATTTTAAGTTCGTCATCGCCTGGGAGAGTAACTCCTCTTGCTAAGGTATTGATGACCTCATTGACATCAATCTCACTACCTTGTTCTAATTGCGCTTGTAATACTTTATCTGGTAGTAAAACAGATGTTTCTAAAAAGATTGAAGCTACTTTTAATTCAGTATAAAGATATACACCGATATTTTCTTTTTTAGGTTGAGACGGGTTGTTTATTATAAAAACTGCACCCACTCTTTCTAACTCAAGTGTATTCTGAATAATTGTCCAATTGAGATCAAAACTTATGCCTATTTGTATATTGACTAGCTGCCTAGCGACAGGATCTACAACAACACTGACGCTATCTAGAGAAAATTTTGCTCTATCGAGTGATATTTCTACATCAAGTAAGTTTGTTGGATCGTTATTATCAGTAAATCCTGATAAATCGTTGAGGCTATTTATTGTAGGCTTTGGCTTTGCGAGATCCAAATAAAATGATAATAAATATTGTTCTTTCCCATAAAGTGGCATTATCACGGGAATTGTTAATTTATCGGTTTTAAATTCAGTGACTAACTCTACTTGACTCAAGAACAGATAAGATGGAATGTTATTAGGAATAGGATGAACATCAGATTTCAGCCTGATGGCTGTATCAAGGCTAAAAATCCCAAATGATAGAGGATTGGGAATATTTGCTTGAAGATTTAAAATGGGAATTTGTATATTATCGACAGCTTGAAAATGAATTTTACCGATTAAATTTAATTCTCCTATTACCATCCAAGCAATTCTTACCAAGGGTCCTGTTGCCTGTAACTTGGCACGAAAATCGACAGAATCTTGCTCTTCGGACTGGATAGTAAAGACACTATTGGCCAGGGTAACTTGATTAATTGGTAAGGTGGGTTTATTGGCTAATTCACTGAAACTATCAGCAAAACGATAGTCTTCTCGCATAATTGCCTCTATAGTGAATTGGATAATATCTTCATTAACAAAGAAGGCAATCGTAGCTTCAACAGTTGAGGTTCTGTTATACAGAGAAAAATTTTGTGTATCTAAACTAAGTCGATAGATTACCTGCTCATTCTCAATAGTGGCTGTATCGCCGTTAACAAATTGTACTATTCCCGTCATATTGCCAGCAAAATAGGTATTGATTGCTGAGTTAATATTTGGAGAATTTAAGTCATTATTTTGGGATGATAAAGCAAGAATGTTATTGCTTATATAACCATCTATTTTAGTTTTGATATCGACAATATTCATGCTTTAGCCCTCAAAATTTATTATAAATCTATTTCAAATATGACTGGCAAATGGTCACTGACAAATAATTTTATAAACTCTGCTGCACGACGAGCAGGAGTAATAACATTAGGTATTGCCCCTTGACCCGCAGGACCAGAATATTGAGGCACACCAGCTGCATTCAAACCAGCCGGACCGGCAAATTGACCCATACCCGCAGGAGGATTATTAGGCACAATATTCCCGAACAGACCTTGTTGAATATCCTGTAACAAAGTAGCTGCATTTAAGACATTGTTAATGCCCGCTGCTGGTGCTACAGGACCTTGACCTCCCTGCGGATTAAAAATAGGTAGACCTTGGAAGTTTTGAATGATAGGTGCAGGAATATGAAAATTTGGTGCGATACCTGGAGCTGCCGCACCGGTAATAGCTTCGACCAAATCATAGATATCACCGAAATTATTGTGAGGAGCTTGTCGGTTTACAACAAGACCTGGAATAACTTCGATAAAACCAAAACCCCGGTAAAAGATATTATCAATAGCTGCTCTGCGATAATGTTCGGTCTGAGCAGACAGTACAGGCAGTGGTGCTGGTTGTCCAGGTATTGGTACTACAGGATGTAGTAATTGTACAGTTGATTTATTTTGCGGATTATCTGCAACTGTGGGAGGATTAGCAGGTGGTGGAAATTGTGGTGCAAATCCAGCAGGAAGTGCATTATTTACTCTTATATTTGGATTCCCATTATTTTCGTGGCATCCAGCCCCGCCTTGATTAAAAGCATTTGTATAAAAGATGTAATGTTGTGCATCAGGATCAAGTCGCGAATTGAAATCACCTCCAACTATCGAAATATTATTAGCTATGTATGCTCCTCCTTGATGATCATAGGCTTGATATAACGATCTCGATATTGAACACTGAATCATTGCCTGTTGAGGGGCAGATAAAGGTGCATGATATACCGTAAGCGGAATAAGTTGGTGAGGAGATCCACCTTCTATATTGGCTTTAATAGTGCAATAGGCTGGTCTTCTGCTACCATTCCATAAAATTGATCCATTTGTAGCGGGAAAAGGCAGGTGTTCCCAGACTATGTTGTTTGGGTTGTTTGGATCATAATTTCCGTTTCTACCTGAAAGAACCAAGCTAAGGATATGTAGTGGTACAAGTATCGAATCTGCAGGTGGTAATGTTAAATTGGTTGTCAGTCTATACATTCCGGGAATTACAATTGGAAAAACTCCACCCACAGACTGATTTAATCGAACTCCACCAAAACCTATGCTAGTTCCTTGGCTTATAATATCCCCTGCTCTTAGGTGAAAAGCTTGTTGTATTTGTTGTCCAACCGGCACAATCATCTGGTTCCCCCTACGAATCCCGTTTTGACCGGCAATTGTACCTTGACTTAAAATGTATTCTCCCTGATTTTGTGGAAGAACTTGGATATTATTAAGTAGCGGGTTTAAGCCTATTGGTTGTTGAAATCTGGCTCTAACTCCATCAGATTGAGTATTATTAACAAATCCGTTTGGAGGGTTTCCTGCTTGGGGATGAAGGTTCGGCGGTGTGGTTGTATTTGGATCGATGGGATCGGCAGGTTGCATAATGAACTTGTCAATATTCTGCTTCCAAAAGACTGCATAACCTTCATAGCGACCTTGTCCAGTAAATCGAACTTCGTTTGGATCAGCAACACTATTTCGTCCAGTATTATTCACAAAACACCCTGGTATCCAATCGCAATACCAATCACAGGTTTGAACTCCACCTATATTATAGGCATTTAACAATGCTAGCTGTAATTGTGTTAAAGGAAAACCAATTCCAGTCTTTCTTAGCTCCATCAAGAAGAGAATATCAGCATCTATATTCTGAACGACCTGAGCTATGAAATTACAAAGTGGTGTGTAATCCCCTCTTCGCTGGTTGTGAGCATCTCCAAAATCTTGAATATTCCAATAAATTACTTTTATATTTGGCACGACTTACCACCTCTCATTATTGGGAGCAGATGTTTAATGAATTTATTAGATGTTCTCTTAAATATTTCCATGACTCATTACCTCTTTGGATTAGAGACGGGATAGAGGGCGATCACTTTGCCATTTCCATTACTTATTACCTCTTTGGATTGTCGTTAATAGGGTGCGATCGCTTTGCCATTTCCATTACTTATTACCTCTTTGGATTGTCGTTGAACTAGGGTCGCAAAATTTTATCCTTCTCTTCTATTTCGAGTTTAACACTTGCTTCAGTCGTCACATAGAAAGGTTCATCATATAAGCCAGCCAAGGTGAGTAAAGGAGAAATTAGCAATTGATTGATAACTCCTTCTGCGAGAGGACTTCGTTCTCTATGACGTTCAAATCGCCTTTTAATTTGGTATAGAGTTTCTCGTTCTTAGGAAGTTAGATCGGGTAAATCTTGTTGCCATTCACTAAAAAATTGGTCGTTGTCTGTAGCAGATAAATTAAACCTTTGCTTCAGATCGGCGAAGGTAGTGATAGTTTTGGAAATCGGGTAATTTTGAACCATGATGGATAAAATAAAGAATTGTTTTTACTGCTGCTTTATCTGAAAAAAAGGGACAATCGGGTTAATGCTTTATTTGCTACTTGAGTATCACTCTTCATCCAATTCAAAATATACTCTTTCATACAAATCTGGAAACGAAATCTCAAAATTAACTGAAGCTAACTTTAAAACTGCTTCTTCCCCTTGATAATCATTAAAAACCCATTGCCCCTCCTCTTGCTTAAAATATTGAGCGATATAAAATCGATATTGATCGATTAAAATATATTCCTGAAATTCAGGTATAGAACGATAATATATAAATTTATCTGTCCGATCATAATCCTGCGTCGATTTAGAAAGGACTTCCACAATGATTGAAGGATTGGTTACATTTGTCGTACCCGTTCCTTCATAGACTGGTTTTCCTTTAATAACCATCACGTCAGGATAGGTGTAGAAGCGATATTGTGCTATCCACAAGCGAACATCATTAATATAGATATAATAATCTTGATTTTCAATTTTCAAAGGAAATTTGCGACAGAAATTAAGCGCAATTTGATTGTGATTTGTCGTACCTCCTGGCATGGTAATAATTTCTCCGTCTCGATATTCATGTCTGTCTACTGCTTTCTCTTCTAATATCAAGTATTCTTCGGGCGTGTAGTACCTTTTTTCTGTTTGAATGACCATGTTAATTCTCCTGATGTGCTTTTAATGCCTAATATTGATCACTGCATCCTAGTAGCCTATCTAAATTTAAGGATATCAGTTTATCTCGAATCGGGTGCGCCCAGTGAAGCTGATCTCTGCGAGATTGCTTTGGCATTTCCATTACTTATTACCTCTTTGGATTGGAAGTGGAATAGGGTGCGATCGCTTTGGCATTTCCATCACTTATACTTCTTTGGATTAGGGGTGGAATGGGGTGCGATCGCCTTTTTAACTATATAGGAATCACTACCCACTATTCTAATTTATCAAGAATCATATTGCTCAATTGCTGGATTTGGGTTTGAAGTTCATTAATTTTATATTTTAGCTGAGTGATTTCGGCATCTTTTTCGGTTTTAAGCTCTTTTAATCCTCCTATTGCTAATACACCGAATTCAGCGTACTTTAATGTTAAGGTTGGTTCATTTTCATCCTCATCTTGTATTTCACCCACTAGAGATGGAAATAAAGGCTGAACATCTTGTGCAATAAAACCTACTTTCTTAATTTGAGCTTCTGGATTATCTTTCCAATGATAGTTTTTGACCTCCAATTTCATTAAACGACTTAAGATATTTCCTTCTTTTCCAATATTTGTTTTTAGGCGGATATCAGAGTCAAAATCCCAATTAGTATCACCATCCCATCGGATCTGTCTATTGCTTCCATGGTTTGAATTCTTAATTTTAAACTTCAAATTTTTATTATCCATAAACATCGTGAATTCATTCTCTTCAGTCTGGAGTTTGAAATCACCATTTGCTTTCAGTAAAACTTTGGCTGTTTCTTGCCCTCTTGTAGCACCTGGTGAAAAAACAATGTCACCGAACTCCCGTAGTTCCAATTTATTTTCATCTCGTCTGAAAAGAATTTGGTGATTATTATCTAGGCTTCTGAGCTTTCCATTATCAGTAAAAAAGATTTCCTGTCTTGCATCCAACCGGATATTGCCACTAACATGAAGTTTTGCCTGTGGATTACTCGTTCCAATGCCAACATTGCCACCTCTCTGAATAAAAAGTCTAAAATCTTTTACGCCTGTTTCTACAAAGTTCAATCCGGGTTTATTCCCACCATAATTTTGTTCGATATGCCATTTTTTATTTCCATTGGGATCTTCAAAAGCAATTAGTCCTTCTTGTCTCCCCTGTGCTCGAATTACCAAAGGTTCTTTAGAGAAATCTGACGACCCAATCCCAAGTCTCCCGTTAGTGACAGAGAGATTACCTGCGATCGCTGTATTTCCCTGTACTTTTAATTGTTCAGTCCCAGGTGCAATACCAATACCGACTTTTCCGGTTAAGGTACTTGTATCGGTAATAGAGAGATTACCTGCAATTTCTGTATTTCCCTCTACCTTCAAACCATCAACCCCAGTAGAAGATTTCACATGAAGCTTGGCTTGTGGTTCATCAGTACCAATTCCTACGCAACCGATCTTTCCATTATCAGAAGTTTCATATTCCCGATAGACTAATGGTCCCTTATGAATAGGAACAGTAATATATCCATCCCAATACCCAGGAATATTCTCATAGTGGACATAGAGATTAGCATAACCAGAAAGGATTTGAGTTTTAAGATTGCTAATATTGAGTCTTAAGATTTCTTGGCGATCTCGCTTCTCCACTGACAATCCCTGTTTACAAATAAAATTCCACCTTGGGGTTATACCTTGTTCTTCTTTCCCTCCAAAAACCCAATGTTCTTGACCATGCTCAATAATTAGGTGAATATCATCTGCATCTGTTTTCTCAACTAAAGCCCAGTGTTTTGCATCATCCTCTGTTGTGGCAACATCAAAAGAAATTGTGAACTTAGCAGCTTTATCGAAAGTGCTTTCACTATCAAGTCCCTTGAACTCTAATGATCCGTTCTGATTCAATTCAGATTTAATTACTTGTAAGGTTGTTGATTGTTGTATTATTTCTTGTATTTGTGTTAAAGCAAAAGAGAATAATTCTTCTAACTTTGTTGCGATGGAATTTAGGTCATCCCGTGAGATGAGACCTAAACTATTGATTATAATTGTAACAATTTCACTTTTGTCATTATCTTGTAAATTCAATTCATCTACTTTGTCCTTTAAAGACTTAAAAGAATCTGATTCTTCCTTTAAAGACTTAAAAGAATCAGATGTTTCCGGGGGGTTTGAATTTATTACTGAATCTAACTTATCGAAAAAACTGCTAGTTCCATCTCTTAAGCTTGTGTCTTGTCCTAATTCCTTGATAACTGTACCATAGTTAGAAATTTTTTCTTGAAGAAACTTAACAACATCTTTGTCCCATCTTGTTGTATCATCTCGTGTTATCTCACGAGATTCTAAAAAAGTCAATGAAGAATTTTGATTAGGCAAACTTTGAATCGTTAAAGTTAATTCATTCTCAGTTCCATCATTGAGAATCGTATTAGAACCTAAAAATCCCACATATAGAGGAATTTGTTTTTTGCCCCGCTGATTAACAATGTTGAGATATTGTAAACGATTCCCACTAATCGTTTCATTAGAACCTTGATACTGAAGATGATTATACTTAATTTCTACCCTTGTTCCCCGTGAGCCTCCGCCCGGTGCAGCGCCAATATTTTCTAGAGTTAGAGTCATCCTTTCACCATTTTCAATCACTCTAGAATCAGCACTATTTAGCAAGAGATAAAACGTATTATCCTGCTGCTGCATCTGCCAACCTTCGTCCGTCTCCTTCAGAGTAATTCTTTTATCTTCATCTTGACTCAAAAGTAAAGTACCAGGTCGAAATGAGATACAAAAATGGTATTTCTCCAGAAGAACTTGATTATCAACTGACTGAAACTCTATGTTTTGACCAGAAGTATTAACAATCTCAATTTGTAGCGACTGTCTCAATGCACCATCATCAATACTGAGGATATTTTGTCCATCCTCATCCTGTAACGAAATTTGAAAAATATCGGGACGGACAGCAGTTAAAGTTATATCATTGCTATTTGAACTTGTCATTTTAGACTCCTTTGATTGTAATTAAGTGAATGATTCGATAATGAAGTTATTTTTCAACCCTTATTTCCGATTCATTTAGTTGTCCATTTAATCCTTGCTCTCGCATTTTCTGAGCTTGTAACTGCGCCTCAGCCTGAGCTTGAATTTTATTGATTAATTGAAAAACTTCAACATAAGGACGCTGCCCTAGAGATTCTAGGATTTTGTTAACTTCTTCTATGGTTAAGTTAATGCTTATTTGTTCCATTTTTATAACTCCAAAATAACAGTGTTAGGAAACACTATTTGTCTTTGTATCTGATAAATTTACATCTTGGGCTTTACTCAAGACAAGCCACCCTTCTCGAATTTCTTGAGAACCTGAAAAAGTGGCTCGGGAAGAAACTGGATTGATACTAATTTCATGTAAATCAAATATCTTGTTAATCAGAACATCTAAATTTTCCAAGTCTCCTGTAAGGGCTTTTCTTTCGTCTTTAGATATAATTTTGGCTTTGCTCTGGGATTCTTCATCTTCACTTTCAGTAAAAGCTATGAGCCATTTTTGCTTGAATAATTCTTGCCAAACTTCATCTGCTTCTGGATGTGTTTCTAATTTATTCTCAGAATAAGATTGAATGAAAGCTATTTTTTCAATTACTGGAATAGTCAAAATTTGTGACCAATTCTCCCTGCCTTTTTTCTCTAACCAAACCCAATCGTAATCTGGAGATGTGAGTAAAGGAAGATTGAGACTACCTTGATTTGTACGAGATGTCAAAATAGGAGAAGTTAGGAATGTCACCTTGATATTGGCTAATGCCTCAGTATAATGTTCAGGAGGAATATTAATTACTTTACTGGGCAAAATCCCTGATGTTGCATGAAACACTCCTCGCGGGTCAACTAACATGGTTAAAGTTTGGGGAGGACTACTAATAGATTGAATAATATTAATTGCACCTTCTGCCACTTCTGGATTGGTATCTGGATCTATAAATTGGGTTTCAATCTTGTCAGATTCATTCAGATCACTTTGTTGGGCATAGAAGATGTTATTCTCATATTCATAATCTGTCTCGCTTGCAGCACTTTTCTGTTCTTTCCAATAACCAATTACTCCATCATTAAGTTGTCGATATTCCCCAATCCGAATAGGAACCTTAACATAAACTAAGTCATCAGTATCTCTTTCCTCAAGAGGTTGCATTTGTTGCATTTCTTGACGAAAAATATGCCAATCTTGGTTAATAGCTGGTCGTCCTTGCAACTCTAGATTGACTGACGTTCTTACTACGGCGATTGGGCGACCCATCAGTAATGCTAAACTTTGGTTCTGAGCAAAGTTTTCTGGGTCGATATTATTCAGAGCATTGTTCAGACAAAGATTAAAGTTTTCAACAAAATCTCTTCCCAAAGTAATTATAGTTTTTACCATTTTATGCAAATGGGGATTTGATATATTGGGAATTTCTTGCCCATCTATTATTGTAGTAACTAGCTTGGTATTTCCTGGTGCATCATCCCATTCGCCATTGATATTAATTGCTCCCAAAGCTTGACCTTGATTATCGTAAATCATCAAGCTCCCATTTAAGTTATTAGGAAGTATCCATCCACAAATTGGAGTTGTGTTTGGAACGTCATTCGTTTCTCGGTTATCTTGGTCATTTGCTGATAACCAACGGAAATTAATCCGACAAGGTTGAACAAAGCGAGGAGGAAGGGTAATGCGATTATTCTCCTTTGCTTTCATACTCTCCGGCTTAATCACATATTCTTCTGAGTTAACTTTCCAATCTAGATTTCTAACTTGTCCGAAAGTATCAACTAACTGCAAATCAATAATCCTCATTTCCCCAGAACGAATCGGGCTAAAATCGTCTAAAGGTTGGGGCGCACTTTTAATTTCACCTGCAACTGCTGCTTCAACCTCCTCCGTAAACTTTTGGTAATCTGCAAAACCAATTGGGTCTTCAATTGCTAATTGCAAGGTTTGTTTGTGCATTAGCAAAGCTTCATTGAACCCACCTAGGGCTTGAGATAAACAATTGAGGTTTTGCAGTGTTTCTTGAGCTTGTTTAGCTGTGAAAACAGGATGAGGAATAATATCTAAATTTTTATTTTCATACCATTTTTTTATAGCTTGAATATTTTCTATTTTACCTAAATATTCATCGCTATCAATCTCAATAACTTCTTGATATTGGGGATATTTTTGAGAAATATGCTGACGTAAATAATTTTCTATTTCTTTATCTCTTGGCTTCTGATTTTGTAAATATTGTTCGTAATCACTAATTTTTTGATAAACAGGATTAGTGATAGTTGTTTGACCATTATCGCTATGTTTATCTAAATATTCTTCAATCCGCTTTTGCAACAACGAATTAGCATAAGGAGTTAAGATACTAAAGCCACTGTAGATATTAGAATCCTGGTCAGTTTTAATACGATTAGCTGCTATATCATCAACTACAGATTGAGCAGATTTAGGCGATAAATCTACATTTTTTGTCTCAAGAATATAATTTTTTGTCAGAAAATCATTGCTATATTTGCGATTAGCAGAAGTTTTGTTACTACCATCAGCTACCGTAAATACTTCAACTAACCATTCCAATATAATAGGATTCCAAGGTTGATTTTCCCAAATACTAAAGCCAATCTGTTCTTGATTATCTTGAGGTTCAAGTTCATTAATCTTATCAAAAATGGTCTGAAATTTTTCTTGAGTTAAGCCTTGAATCGTTTGATTGGCTATTATTTGACATTCAAGCAAACCATCCTCACTCAAACGACCATCTTGACCATGTCGTTGACTTGCTTTTACATCTTCTCCTACCATTAAAACAACGGGTTCTTTTGCTTCCCAGTAACGAGGACTACTAACTATTTCTAAACGATAGGTTGGAGGATGAGGAAATTTTTCTTTTTCCGTTTCATTAAGCTGATTATATTCATCCTTAAGTTTTTGATTGTAGATATTAATTGCACTAATTAAACTATTAATCTCCCCTGCGAGTTCCGAGGATAGAGATGAATCCGAACCTGATGCATTACTCAAATTTCCTGCATCATCCTGAAATAAATTCAATTTTCCCGTTGCATTAAACTTTTCTTGTAGAGGTTCGAGTCCTTTCTTTTGAAGATAGTATTTTACTTCATCAATATCGGGATAGTCATCCCAACTATCTTCTGGTGGATAAGTAGAAACCATATATTTGTACCAGTCAGAAAAAAGTTGTCTGCGTCTGAAATTAATATCAGCTAAAGCAGAATCATACTCTTGCTGTTTCTGGTTCAGGGTGTTGAGTTGAGAAGCAATATCTGAGGGTAAATCAAGTTTCGTTTGAGAATTAGTATTATTTTCTGAATTAGATTGCTGTGTTTCCAACCGAATTCTCCACAAAAATCCTCCAGCAACTGCATTAAATCCAGCTTCATGGCGAATTTCTTGGAATTTTGCACCTGTGTCTAATTCTTGACTTTCTAAGTTTTCTGCAAACTGTAAGGCTTCTAATTGTTCCTCAATGATAGCTTTCTGAGATTTATTAGAGGTTGTATCAAGGGTTTCAGCCAGATAAGCCGATAATGCTTCTGTTCCTGTATTTGCAACAGCTAGGCTAATGTTAGCTTTTTCTAAAGGAGACTTTCCTGAGTTACTTTCAGGTGGCTTGAAGGTTAACCGAGAATAACAGATAATCTGGGGGGCTTCACTATCGGGAGTAAAAGTCTCATTTTCCCAATCAAATTTCCATTTTAATTCTTCTTTAATTGCATCAATGAAGGCTTCAAGAGTAAATTCTTCTTTTGGAAAATCCTCTTGAAAGCTTGTTTTAAAGTCCTTAAGAAATTCACTCAGATAGTTCTTTTCAGGGTTACTATACCAGCCAATAACATCATATTGAAGACCATCTGGGACCACAGTAGCATCAGCATATTTTGGATCGTGAAAGCCAAATACACTACGACAATTAGGATAAAATGCGGCAAAAGTTGGTTCACCATAACCTACAGCCGTCAGACGTTCTAAGTACTTTGCACCCGAGTTGCTTCCTTGTTGGTTATTCTCCCATTCTGCTAAAGTCAGCTTTCGTCCCAGATAGCGAAATCTTGGTAAATCCTGATTAGTTGCGTCTTGATAAGGATAAGTGACGCTATCTTCTTGAAACCCAGCACTTGGGGGATACAGATAATCACTTTCAACAATCCAATGTTCAGTCCCATCTTTGTCACGACGAGTTACCAGCCAGCGATTAGGAACAGCAGGAAATGTGCTATTATCAGTTTCTTTTGTCAGTGCATCTGGTAACGCCCAATGGAGGTGGATTCCCGGTTTTAGATAAAGGTTTTTATTTTGAAAAGGCTGAGAAACAATAGATTCGCTTAAGTTAACGATATCAGGATTTACGTCTCGGTTTTGCTTCCCACTAACATAGGGGAGACGATTAAACTCCACCATTGCTTCAGCCACGCTCGTTCCGTATTTGAGATGCAAGGCATTTATATGTATAGGAATCAATAAAGAGTTATTCATACTAAAGTCTGCCTACACAATATAAAATCCATAGTTTCTACCTGCTGCTTATTACTCCGAGATAATCTTATTGCTTTACCCAAAAGTCCTATCTTTTGTAATATTTGTTCACATAATGAGTTTGCAAAATATCCGCTCATTAAGTATTGGATTTTGGACAAAAAAACTTCAAATAACTTGGTACTCTGATGTTACTCTCTGTTTGCGATATATTTATCCTATGAAAAATCTCCAGATTTTTGACAGTGCCCCTATGGGTAATTTTTTATAGCGCTTGTTACTAAGAGGGTGTTTATAAATAAAAAAAAGGAACAGTAGGGCGAAGTGCCTAATAGTATACCTGAGAGTTCAGCTTTCAGCCAAGAACTTTCAAGTTGCAAAATTTATCAATTACTACCGCTTTAATAAATTCTAAAACCTTGGGCAAATCTGTCGAAGAGGTTAGTATTACTGGTGAATGGCAATGCATGAAGTGGGAAAAGATGCAAGTAGCAGTAAAAACCCTCGCCCCTACCTGGAGTACGTCTGTTGCTTTCGCTCTGGCTCAATTGCTACAGACTCAGGGGTTTTCAGCATTACATTCTGATAAATCCCTTGACCACAAAAAAAATGCCAAAAACAAAAACCACCCCAACAACCATACTAAGACAACCCGCCGAAACCAAATACATTGAAGAGCTAGAATATCTCACCTCCATAGACAAAAGCGCCAAACCCTTCTCCTGGCGACTATCACCACAGATGGTCAGAACCTTCATCCTAGGTAGCACCCCCTCCCAAAAACTCGATCGCCCCATTGAACAGAAATGGTACGGAGACTCAGCCATAGCCGAACGAGCGATCGTCACCCTCGCCTCAGATAGAGGTCTACTACTCATCGGCGACCCCGGTACAGGTAAAAGCTGGTTAGCGGAACTCCTCGCCGCTGCAATTTCCGGAGACTCCACCTACGTAGTCCAAGGAACCGCAGGAACCACCGAAGACCAAATCAAATACTCTTGGAACGTTGCAATGGTCATCGCCGCTGGTCAATCGCGAGAATCCCTCATCCCTTCCCCCATTATGACAGCCATGCAAGCAGGCGCAATGGGACGCTTTGAAGAACTGACACGCTGTACATCCGACGTACAAGACGCCCTCATCTCCATTTTAAGTGAAAAGTACATTTCTATCCCTGAACTAAAAGCCGACAATATCGCCTTTGCACAACCAGGCTTTAACGTGATCGCCACAGCTAACAGCCGAGATAGGGGCGTCAACGAACTCTCCTCCGCCTTAAAACGCCGCTTTAACTTTGTTCACATGCCGGTTGTCACAAACAAGAAACAGGAAAAAGAAATTATCCTGTTCCGAACTAAAGAACTAATGAGCCGACATGGTTTTGAAGTTGACATCCCACCCACACTAAGAGAGCGATCGCCTGCGGGAACGGTATATGTGGACTCGTATTAAACAGCACATGAAAGCAAACCAGATTGCTCCCAATGAAGCTATCTACATTTGTGGAGCCGCACACTCTGCTAGTGATGTTGCGGAATTTGGAGTTGCCAATGATACTATATGGCAGGAGATTCCAGAACGAACTGAAACCAAATGGCTTTACGGTCTTATCCCTTCGAGTTTCGCTGCAATTGAATACCAATTCAATCACCCCGCAGGTACCGTGTCACTTGCTGAAGCTACTTGGAAAAAAAGCTTAAAAGTCTCTAATTTGAAACCTTTTGTAATTGAAAAACCAGAGAAAAAGCAAAAAGCTCAAGCAAACAAAACAACCGACGTTTATTCTCCCCCCTCTCCCACTGCTCTCACAACTTTCCTGACTCGTCCTCCTGAGTTTGCGGAAGCAGATACGGAACAGTTACTACAATGGTGTGCTGATATTGTTGCCCTAGCACGTAAAAATGGATACTTGGCTAGTACGGCGGATGCTATAGCGATTTATCAAACTTCCATGTTACTGGCTGCTATGCGGAATCGGACACATCCAACCCCTTACGATTTCCAAGATGCGGCTATTACCTGTTTAGAAAAAGACCGCACTCCCAAAAAACGTAACATTTCTCAGTTGTGTCAAATTCTCTTAGGTGGCGATCGCATTGGTACTGTCGGTTATGCATCTCTACCCCCGTTAGCTCAGGATGTCTACAACCGTCTGACACCCCTTCGAATCAACTTGCTCAGTCAAACCAATCAACGGGCTTTAATGGACTTTAAACAACAGCCTGAATTGTTAAGCTGTTCTGATGTTTTGTGGAGACTGCATTATTTGGTAGGCGATCGCTTAGTCCAACCTATCATGGGCGAAAAAAGCTTAGGTTCCAAACCCATACAAGAATCGTGGGAAATTCGTATTGGTAAGAACCAGCGAGAGATTATCATGTTGGGTTATGAAGGCGTTACAATTGAGCAGGTCTTAGAACAAAGGCTGAAACACTCTGCTTTTGGGACGCAAGCAAAAACCAGTCAAGTTTTAGAAGCTGCAGAAGATAGCATTTTATATCTGTATAGTCCTCGCTTAACAGAAGAGTTGGGAGAACACGCTATTTCTTTACTCAAGCAAGAAACAGGCGCAGAAGACGCTCCCAGCATTTTTGAACGGGTACGCCGATTGGTACATTACTATCGCAGTACAGCAACGGGATTACCAAGTTGGATTGAGCGTTTTGTTGTGACTGGTTATGGACACTATGCAACACTTTTACCCCAAGCTTTTGCAGATAGGGGAACTACACCAGAACAAATCGCTGGAATGCTGGGCTTTATCTTTACTTTAGAAAGTTTGGCGTTGTCTTTAGGTTGTAATCGCAGTCAGTTATTGATTGGGGTACAACAAGCAAGTCAGGGCTTAGAAGATGCGGCAAAATTGGGTTTATTGTGGACAACAGAATGGTTACTTTCTCTGCGAACTTTAGAGCAAATTCGAGAATTTTTTAACCAAGTCCTCAATAATGAAATGCTGATAACTGCTTTTCCCGACTATTTAAATGGGTTTATCTTGGCGCTCACTTTTGCTCCCCGTATCAGTCAATTTGTCGTGGAATTATTAAGTAAACTCTTTGCTTCTGTACCAGATTCAATCTTATTACCCTGGCTACCAAGTTTGATTTTGCGTTTGCGTCCTCATGCTCAAATTTTACAAGTATTACTAAAAGAAGCTGCAAACATTTTTCCACAAACATTGAGTGATTTTGACACATGGAAACCTGCTTGGCTAGTTCCAGATTCTCAACAGGTGAAACCTGAATCTGAAACTATGTTAGCTTTGAATGAGAAGCAAATACAGGTTCAGCAAATGCTGTTTAATAATAGGAAAACAACTGATGCGATCGCTCATTTATTAGGAGTAGAAAATAGAATTTGGGACAAGTCAGAAACAAATTCTGGTAATTCTTTATCTGAAAATGAAGTACAAATTCAAACTTTGCTTCTGGCGCACCCAACTACAATGGCATCTTTAATAAAATTTTTATAAGGATGGGCGACACGAGTTGTTACAGATTCAAAGGACGGGCGGGGACGCCCGCACCACAAGATGGATAATTTATTTCTTGGAAGTCCCTAAGCGAAATTTATTGGAAGTCCCTAAACGAAAATTAGAAACCCGGTAACTTCTGCGAAACCGGGTTTCTGGCTTTTCAACGATTGTATCCCTTGCAGTATTGTTACCCAACCTAACAAAAATTCTAATCGCTAATTACTAATTGCTTTTTTACTATTAGCCATTAGCTATTAGCTATTAACATTCCTTAATATGGTGGATAGGCAAAATCATCTTCATCAGGATAGATGTATGAATTAGAAACCCCTGCCATTGCCATTTTAGATGTTTCTGCTTTGACAGAATCCTTGGCAAAGTCTTTATACTCTTCGTAGGTTTTACAGATAATTTCTGATTCTGCAGAATCGGAAGCAATGAGGTATTGCGTCAGCGTGGCAACTGTGGGATGTTTGAAGTCTACGGTTGAAGCCACAAGAACTGTGTTGGGTTCAATACCTCTTTCTTCACAGTTAATAATGGGGCAAAAAATACCGTGGGCGTGGAATAGTGGTCCTTTTG
The DNA here is from genome assembly GCA_035967975.1 of Scytonema sp. PMC 1070.18. Lineage (GTDB taxonomy): Bacteria > Cyanobacteriota > Cyanobacteriia > Cyanobacteriales > Nostocaceae > Scytonema. Next base: position 29,210 of record JAWQFQ010000035.1, on the reverse strand, counting down.
GTGTTAAGGGCTGTTTGCGGTATCCAGCATAAGCTTTTTCTAGTTCAGTAACAAACCCACCCGCTGGTCTTCCTTGTTGGTATTCACAATAAGTTTTACTAAAACTTGCCCCTGCTGCTCCATTTAGAGTTAATTGAAGTGGTGTTTCGTGTAAAAACTGTTTGTCTTCCCCTACTAAGTAAATTAAATAGCGAGTAAATGTTTTAAATTTAAGTTTGTCTGCTAAAAAGGCATCATAATTATCTTTGAGCGTACCAAGTTTTACACCAGTTTCCCGGTCTTTGACAGATAATGGTCCCCGACGGACTATAACTAAGCGTGGAGTGGTGCTGATAAATACTGTTTCAATTCCAGAGCTAAATTCATGCTCTACTTGTTCCCAGTTGTCGTCAGGTTGAAAGCCGACAGCAAGGGCGTTGTCCAGTTTAATCGCTAAACCGTGGGGCTGTAAGCCGTTCGTGCCATAGCGAGGATTTATCATCTGACACCAAGGGATGACTTGAGAAGCTGGCGCATTATACTTCTCGTCCTCAAAGTCGAAATTTGCAGATGTTTTCATCTTCTGGCGCTTGTCAATGTTTTGCAGATCAAGTTTACACGGTTTGGCAATAGTTGGTGTTTTGACCCACCAATGACTTTTTCAGCGTGACCGCATATGAGTGCTGATGTCAGCGATAATAATACCTTTGTATCATTTATCTTAGCTAATTGACACAATTTGCATCAGAATTTAATAACAGTTTGCGATTTGGGCAAGAAACCCGGTTTCTTAAAGAAACCGGGTTTCTGTACCCGTAGCCATATATCAAGTTAATATCTGCATCATAATAATAGGCTGTCGGTTAAAAAGTAACAGCAACTGGTAGTGATTACTGTGATAATCGCTGCTGGAAGTAGTCAACAATTTTTTCGCTGACTTCACTCACGCTCAAACCATCAGTTGTGATTTCAATGGCATCTGCGGCTCTTTTCAAGGGGGAGACTGTACGGGTGCTGTCTTTCCAGTCGCGTTCGGCGATGTCCCTTTCTAGCTGTTCTAGGCTCACCTCTGGCTGACCCTGTTTTCTATAGTCTTGCTGGCGGCGACGGGCTCGTTCGCTTACGGAGGCGGTGAGGAAAATTTTGACCTCCGCATCTGGGAAAACTTGGGTACCGATGTCTCTTCCTTCTGCAACTAAACCACCTTTTTTACCCCAACTTTGCTGCTGCTTGACCAGTGCTTGACGTACAGCGCTTTGTGCGGCGATGGTGGAAACTTTTGATGTCACTTCTTGAGAACGAATGGCTTGGGTGACTTCAGTCCCATCAATCCAAACTCGTGTGGTAGATTGTACATCATGACTAGGTGCTAGTTCTATAACGCACTGGTTCACTAGTTCTGCGATCGCACACTCATCGGAAAGAGCGATTCCCTTTTGCAACACCAGCCAGGTCACCGAACGATACATAGCTCCTGTATCTAGGTAGACTAGATCCAGTTTTGTCGCCACTTGACGAGCAACGGTGGATTTTCCCGCTCCCGCAGGTCCATCGATTGCGATAATGGGCTTGCGATCGCGCAGGATAATATTATCGATTAATCTTGTAGAACCAAGACGGGCTGCGATCGCGAGCATTCCTTCCTCCTCAATTGTTTCTATAGGCATTAACGTAGTTGATTCAACCAATTCAATATATTCGACAGAGACAGAGTTAACCATTGCTACTTCTTGCTTTACCACTGCTATGAGATTTTGAGCATTACGTTCTCCAGCACGAAACGCTGCTTGAGCTTTTTGCAGACCGCGATACAATACAGTTGCTTGTTGCTTTTGTGTTGCAGTTAAATATTGGTTACGAGAACTAAGGGCGAGACCTGAGGCTTCCCGCACCGTTGGACAAGCAACAATTTCTATCGGAAAATTCAAATCAACCACGAGCCGTCTAATAATGGCGAGTTGTTGACCATCTTTTTGACCGAAGTATGCGCGGTCTGGCTGTACCAAGTTGAAAAGCTTGGTCACAATCGTAGCTACACCCTGAAAGTGACCGAGCCGAGAACTACCACACAAGCCTGATATCATAGCAGATGGGGGGATAACTTGTGTATCTTTTGATTCTTGTATATTCTTCTTGATTGCTCCCATTTCTTCCGGAGAAGGAGCAAAAATAGCATCTACCCCAGCTTGTTCGCACAATTGCCAGTCTCGGTCTAAAGTCCGGGGATAGCGTTGATAATCTTCATGAGGACCAAATTGTAGTGGATTAACAAAAATGCTGACAATCACCGTGGCGTTTTCTTGAAGCGCCCGTTGAATCAAGCTCAAATGACCTTGATGCAAAGCTCCCATTGTCGGAACCAGACCGACATCTGTTTTTGACCGAATAGTCACCTCAAAGTGCGGTGGTTGCTCTTTTTCTAAATTCTGAATTTCATGAAGGCGTTTCGCTAAATAGCAGCGTAAAGCTGCAGCTGTTGTCAACAGGCGCACAAGAATACCCCTAGTTTTTCTCTAGCTTTCCCAGTTAGTTTAGATCCGAAACTCAGGAAGAGACTAGCAACTAGGGGATTGGGATGAATTATGAATTATGAATTATGAATTATGAAAGGGGAAGTCATGCTTGATTTCATAATTCTGCATTCATAATTCATAATTTTTTACCTTCCTAGGACTTCTATGCGGACGGGAGCAACACCAGAGCTCATGATTCCTAGAACCCGTGCTGCACCAGCGGAAAGGTCTATAATTCGACCACGAATGAAGGGTCCCCGGTCATTGATTCGTACTACGACAGAACGACCATTGCGGGTATTGGTCACACGGACTCTTGTACCAAAAGGTAAGCTGCGATGGGCGGCTGTCAGTCCTTGCGGATTGTATCTTTCTCCTGTGGCTGTACGAGATCCAGAACCATACCATGAAGCCATACCGTGAACAGTGCGCCGTACCCGTCTGGCGACTTCTACTGGTAAATTGGGCATTGATATTTTTGATTCTGGCATCGGCAAATCGGCGATTTCGCTTAGGGGCGATGCGTTACCTACAAGTCTCCTGATACGATTTGTTGCTTGTAGTGCATCTTGTGCTGGGTTGTTGGTTGTATCTGCCAGTCGTGTATCGCCGTTGATTTCCACGAGCTCTCTACCATCAGCCTTAATCAGGTAGCGCCCACTTGAGGTTTTGGAATCTAAAAGGTTATTTTTTTGGGCTGTATTTGCCGTGGATTCTTTTGTAGAAGCCCAGCTGACTGTAATTTTGTTGGCGTCTACTTTGTTCCAAATCAGTTGATTAATCTTAGCGGCGACAGATGAAGCCCTTTGAACTGGGTCATCACTAAGAGCGATCGCTTCGCTACTCTTGTAAGCACTTGTTCTGGTTGATGCAACCTTGGTTGAGTTCATAGCATTAATATTCACCAATTGTGCCTTGCCATCATTAGCAATAACACCTACTTTGGTGTCTGCGGTAGATACTGGCTGATTGCCAACAAATGTGAGAACAGGGATTTTGCGAATATAGAGCGTTGCCGCTTGGTATCCAGCCACTTCATGAGTGTGAATTTCTGTAATCACAGCAGCATTGGAAGCAGAGTTTCCTGTTCTGGATTGATACTCTCCTAATTTCACCACATCTGGCGAAGGGGTCACCGCCTGCTTGGTCGTTTGAGCCCGACCAATTGACGGTATCCCAGAGAAGGCAGTAACCAGAGCGACAACAGTCCACAAATGTTTATGATTCATGCGTCCGATATTAAAGCGACTTAAGAACAGAGATTCCGTAATTCAAGGGACTTCGCACCACTGACAGAGATGTAGCACCACTGATGGGGATGTAACCCTAAAAAAGTTAACTCGTTCCGCTTTCACTTTTTGTTTTTGACTGCAACAGACTAACACGAACTCCTAGGGTTGGGGATCGGGGTTTTACCGTAAGTCTTCGTAACTTTATCAAATTCAACTTCTGATTGCAACCGTGAAACCTAACTCATATGAGGATTTTGGGCTTGTAACAGTTTCTGAGGTTTATAAAATATTTTGTTACTAACAGTTCAGATATATTTAGTAATTAAATTAATCAAAGTATCATTTATGCTTGTTTTCTATCTTACTTAATGTTAAAGGATTAATTTTAGCTGATATTCTATCATAATTGTACTGAAAGTCAATTTAATTGCTGAAAAATATTTCAATCAAAACCAATGCATGAAGTTACGGTAAACACATCTTTGCTTCGCGGAGTTGGAGATAAGTAATTATAATGAGTCATTATTAAGTTTCATTCTCAAAGAAGATTTGGACGTAACAATCTGTGCATCTCTTGTAAAGATTAGAAACCCGGTTTCTTTAAGAAACCGGGTTTCTAGGTCTCACATTTTTCACACCTCTTCAACGGAATGCTATAGGTACCTTTCAAGAAAGAACTTATCTAAAACGGTATTGGAGAGAATTGAAACTTTTATTCTCTTTATTTTTTAACTGTAAAACACATTTTAATAGATAAAACTATCTGAGTTTAAAGAAAGTGAAAAAATTTATCAAAAATTCAGGTAAATATACTATAGATATATATGAATTGAGATATATTTTACTATTAGCCATTAGCCATTAGCAATTAACAAGCAATTAACAATTAGCCATTAACCATTCCCATTCACAAAAGCCCAACGACTAATCACCCGTCCTCCATTTGCTAAACTACCAGATAACCATTGTGGAACAAAACCATAGCCGCCTTCTTCCCATTGACCGGATTCTATAGTCCAGAATTTTTTCCCTTGATTTCCGCCATTAACACGCCATGCGAGGTTAGGGAAATAATAATCTCCAGATTTCAACTTGAGTAATTCTGACTTTAATTCAGGGATTGTGTTTAAAGAAATAGCTCCCTCATAAATTGTCTTATTTCCAGCACGAGAAAATTGTATCTTTCCTTCTTTACCTCCTGATGGACTCGCATTCATTTTCATCAGAGGTGGATTGAGAGTTGCATTGGTTGGATAATATCCTTGATGATTTGTACCTGGAGCACGGTATCTCCATAACTCGCTTTGATTTCCTTGACTGTAGGTAGCAAAGAATTCATAGTCTACATCAGATGCTAAAGCTTTTTCGTAAAGTAAGTGTCCTTTGAGCAAATCATCAGGATTATTTTTTGTACAATCGATCGCAATAAATAATCCATCTGTATTATCATCGCCTTTAGCCCCATCTACTCTATTTTCCCTAAACCAGTCAAAACTGGGATTGAATGGTGGAAAAGGAGCATGATTATCGTCAAGGATTTCACCTGCAAAGTATAAGTTGTTGATATCCCAAGCGACTTTGAATTTGTATGCTCCATTTCCCATACTTGTAGCAATGACATCATCCCAGTCATTCAATTTTCCATCTACATTTATCGTTTTCTTTGGTGCGTAGGCTGATTGTATTTTCCAAGCACCTACTTGGGGTGATGATTTTCCACTGATTGATAGGGAGTAACTCAAATTATAATTATTATCGCTATTTGTCGAAAAAGAATTGATAGGAAAACTGATAACTCTCTGTTCGCCTGGTTGTAAATTTTTTAAATCTATACTGTCAGTAGATAACGTCCATCCTTGCGGAGGATTTATTTTTAATGTTCCGTTCACAGGTTTATTAACAACATTCTCAACTTTTACATCAATCGTTCTTCCTGTTGTCACCAGACCAGATAAAGATAATACCGTAGTTTTTAGTTCGGTATTTAATTGGAAATCAGCATTTTGCAAGATTTGCTTTAACTTTGAAGTTGGCATATCAGCTATAATATATACCACTTCTACTGGATTCAAAGGAATCTTATTCAGGTTGTTTATTCTATTTCCTCTAAAATCATAGACTTGGATTCCTGAACCCCTGAGAGACATAGTACCAGAGTACTCATCAGAGGGAACATTACCTTTCGCTTGGCTAGCACCATTTGGATTCCAAGGATTACCTATCTCACCATAAAATGGAGCATTGACAAATATTGCTGCTCTAGCACGATTATCTGTAGAATAATCATTTTCAAAAACGATTCCCCACATTGCTTTAGATTTGGGAAAAACATCATCCACGATTTTGGTTCCTTCCAAAATTCGCGTCATGGTGCGATATGCATCCTTAGCAGCATCGTTGTTCTTTATATCATGCATCCCATGTCCACTCCAGTTAAACCAAAAACCTTTAACAGGTCTTTGAGCATAATAACCAGCTAACATATGTAGTAAGAAACTTGAGGGGATTGTACGAGCTACCCACATATCTTTATCTGAGGAAAACATATCCCGATAGGTGCCAAACTCTGTTTGCCAAGCTCCTGCTCTACCTTGGGTTTTAGAATATTTCTTATCTAACGTTAATTGCATTAAAGTGCTGTGGAAGGTATGAGGACCGGGAAAAGAATAGGCGTGATTGACAGAACCATCTACATACCCTATGTCATTTCCCTTACCATACAAAATATCTCTGTTATAAGCTAAGGAACCGCCGCCGATTAAATTCACATTTGGAAAATCAGCCTTAACCTTATTCCAAATAAGTTTAATCATCTCTCTGTATTCTTCCGCAGAACCACCGTTCCACGCCCACTCATCAACCCAAGGTTCATTCCAATGTTCGTAATATGGCATTAAATCATGGGTAGCTGCAACCCAATCATAAACTTTTTGTATATAAGCATCTCTATTTTTTGGAGGACCTAATTTATCGCTAATTTTCCAATCTTGTGGATAAAAGAGAGTTTGTAATGAGGATACACCATAACTTTTCAAAGTATTTATCCTGTCCCTAAGAATTTTGCGATCGCCATTCCAAGGGTCAAACTCCACTTCTATTCCACGAACCCATTTGACTCCAAGGTCTTGAGACACTGGACCTATAATGTTCGGATCGCTATACCCAAACTCTAAGCCAAAAGGAGAATCGGGAGCCAGCCCAGTATATCTTGGTGGTAATTGTGTAGTACTTTGTACAAAACCTATATTTAATAGCAAGCACAACGCACCAACTAGTAAAACTTGCCTAAAATACTTAAATTTGAAGTAAACTCCGCCCTTTTGTTGTTTTTTCATAACTAGTATTACATATTACATTTTATAAAGGCTTGTAGTTGCGCTTTAGCGCATGCACCACCACGAAGAACCATAATTCTATCAAGTTGTAACATTTTATACTTAGTAAATTTTTACACCAACTTCTTCAATACTACATTAAAACTTTATTTTTATAAGGAAACTACTGAAATCTTGCCAAAATAAAAAATCAACATTAAAATACCATGATTAAGCTATTCATATTTTTGCAAGCATTATAGCAATTCTCAGCAGATTTGTGAGAAAACGCGGAGCCTCAGAAACCCGGTATCTCTCAGATACCGGGTTTCTCCATATCTACCTAATTTAATCTTAAAAACTAATAGTTAAAATGATACCTTTTAATCCTGAAAATTATTTAATTTTAGTTGTTGATGATGTCAGCAACAATTTGCAAGTCATGGCAGAAATATTAGAGCAAGGAGGATACGAAACTACCTTTGCTTCTAGTGGAAAGCAAGCTTTAGACCGAATTCCATTAGCCAAACCCGATTTAATTTTATTAGATTTAATGATGCCCGATATAACTGGATTAGATGTTTGTCAAAAACTCAAATCCAATCCAGATTTAGCAGAAATTCCCATTATTTTCCTCACGGCTAGCACCGAACGAGAGCATTTACTTCAAGCATTTGAAAAAGGAGCAGTTGATTACGTAACTAAACCGTTTCATTCACAAGAACTCCTTGCACGCGTACAGACACATTTAGAGTTAAAACATTCGCGAGAGCAATTGAAAAAATTGTTGCAAGAGCAAAGCGAATTAATACAAGAATTAGAAAGATTAGCCACCACCGATCCATTGACAGGAGTTTTGAATCGTCGTCATCTGTTCACCCTTGTAGAGCAGGAACTCAACCGCGCTCAACGATATGATTCTATCTTCTCTATACTCATTTTAGATATAGACCACTTTAAAAAAATTAACGATACCTACGGACACGCAGTTGGAGATCAAATCCTGAAGGTCATGGCGCAAACAGTTCTAAATTCTTTACGGAAAGTTGATTTTTTTGGTAGATTTGGCGGTGAAGAATTTGTTGCTTTCCTACCAGAAACAAATATAGATGCAGCAATTATGGTCGCTGAACGAATTCGAGACAGAGTCAAAGCGATCGCTCTTCCTGTCCAAGAACAACTGGTATCAATGACAGTCAGTATTGGGGTAGCTCATTATCAATTGGGCGATGAGACAGTAGACGTTATCATTCAACGTGCGGACAAAGCTTTATACCAAGCTAAGCACCAAGGACGCAACCGAGTTGTTGCATATTCGGCGTGAATAACCACAACTTGACGTTATAGGGTATCGGTTATCTAATTGTTCCTATGTTCACTATTCATGAGAGTTCTCCGTACAGTTGGGAACTTATCAACCGTATAGGGTAGGTGCTTGATATCAAAAGTTTTTAGCTGAGTTTTGAGAGAATTAACATAATCGAGTAAAAGTTGGCACTGATGTAAGTTTCCCAAACTTTCCAAGCGGTTGATAAACTGTTTTAGTTCCCGCATTTTTAGCGTTTTACGTAAGTTTTCCCAGACTAATTCTTCCTCTTGTAATTTCACAAGTAATTCTGGTAAATTCAAGGAATTTAATAATAGTATTTGAGGGTTATCATGAATATTGGTATTTGTGACCTTGTCCTGTTCATAGTCACTAACTGTAAGAACTGGCTTTAAATGTTTTTTAAGTTCTGTAACCAGCTGCGATCGACTGACAGGTTTATGTACAAATCCTTGAGAAAATTGCTCAATCTGCTCTTGCTCTTCCTTCTGAGATGAAGCAGTAATAATTACAATGGGTATATTCCGGGTTTGTTCATCCTGCTTGAGATGTTGCGCGGTTTCCTTTCCATCCATACAGGGCATTCGTAAATCGAGTAAAATCAAATCAATCTGATGTATTTTAGTAAGACGAATAGCTTCCTGTCCATCTTCAGCCAACAAAAGGACGTGATGAGTGTTATCAAAATATTTCCCAATCAATTCTCGATTTGAGGGAACATCCTCGACAACCAAAATTGTGCTAGGCTCAAATTGATTTAAATTATCATCTATAAGGTGGTTTTCAACCGATTCTACAGTTTGAGCAAGAGAAACTTCTGGAAAAATAAAAGTGAAAATGCTACCTTGTCCCAATTCACTGTGTAATGTTACTATTCCACCCATCATATTAGTTAGTCTTCTAGTGATTGCTAATCCCAAACCAGTACCGCCATACTTACGGTTGCTTTGTCCAGCACTTTGGACAAATGCCTCAAAAATTCTTTCCTGTTGATCGCGAGCAATCCCAATTCCTGTATCCTCAACAGCAAGTTCTAACCAAATTTTGCCACCATTAATGTTAGCATAAATCTGAGAACGAATAGATATTTGAATGTATCCCTGTTCTGTGAATTTGATGGCATTACCTACAACATTAAAGAGGATTTGGCGTAATCGAACTTCATCAATATAAATAGCTTTAGGGAAATTGTCCTCAATTTTGGAATGTAAAACTAAATTTTTTGCAGTTGCTTTTTGACTAAAAATTTGCTGAATTTCACGGATAAGTACTCGTAAGTCAACGGGTTCGTAATGGAGTTCGAGTTTACCCGCTTCAATTTTAGAAAGGTCAAGAATATCGTTAATTAGACCTAGTAGAGATCTACCACTGCTGGCGATCGCATCTAAATAAGAGCGTGCTTGGGGTTCGGTGACAACTGATTGCAACAAATCCGCAAAACCCAAAATTGCATTCATAGGTGTGCGGATTTCGTGACTCATATTGGCAAGAAATTCACTTTTTGCTTTACTAGCACTTTCGGCTTCTCGCTTGGCTTGCTCTAAAGCAAAATTTTTAACAGTAAGTTCTTCACTTCTGTGGGTTTGTTCTTCCAAAAGAGCGGCTTGAGCCAGTGCAATTCCCACCTGGGCGGCGACGGCTTCTAGTAACTCAATTTCATCGTCTGTCCATTCACGGATGCGATCGCACTGATGTAATCCTACTAAACCATTTGTTTCTCCTTGATAAGAGGTACGAATAGTTAATATTGACTTAATTTGAAGTTGATGACACAGCTGAACCATCGGCTGCAATAATGTTTCAGTTTTAACATTTTGTGTCACAATTGCTCTATCTTGTGCTAAAACAGCTTCAATATGAGGATTACCGACAACAGGGATTTTTATTTCCTTAAGAGATGCATAATTTCCACTTAAATATTCAGCAACTAAAGATAACTGTTGTTCTGGTTCTGCAACATATGTATGAATTAGACAGCGATTGACTCCAAACGCCTGTCCGATTTGAATAGCAGAGGTTTCAAAAATATGCTGTGTGTTAAGATTTTGACGAATTTCATCCGTAATTTGCTTTAGCAGCACCAATTTCTGAAATTGTTGTTGTAAAGCATCTTCAGCCTGTTTGCGCTCGGTAATATCCTCAGCAATACCCGCAAAGCGGTACGATTGTCCATTGCGATCGCTAATGACAAAAGACCGAGCAATAATCCACCTAATGTTACCATCTGGTTGAATAATCCGATAAGTTTCATGAAATTGTTCTCCCTGAGTAATTTGAACATTCAGAGCAGCACTCGTTCGGGCGTAATCCTCTGGATGTACTGAGTCCAACCAAGAACGGGGATTTTCATACAAACTAGCGCAACTCCTACCCCAAATACGTTCGTAAGCTGGAGAAATATAGAGCATTTCACCAGTATTCGCAATTATGAAAAAGACTTGATGAATATTTTCTGCAACTTGACGAAACTTTTCTTCGCTCTCGCGCAGTGCTGCTTCTGCTCGTTTGCGTTCCGTAATATCCGTCACTTTGCCAAAGTAGTTGATGATTTGACTTGCATCATTCCGGACAGCTACAATTTGAGAAGATACCCAAATTTCCTGTCCATCTGGTTTGCAAAAACGATATTCCTTTGCAAAAGAGCGATCCTCCTGTATGGCGTTCATCCACTCGCAAAAGATAGTTTCTTGCTCATTAGGGTGAAGTAGCTTTATCCATCCTGTACCCAGAGCTTCTGACATGGGTATACCAGTTATCTCTGTCCAACGCGGATTTACGTATAAACAGTTACCTTGAGCGTCTGTTTGGAAAAGACCGACAGGAACGCGGGTAATCAAATCTCTGTAACGTTGCTCACTTTGTTGTAGTGCTTTTTCTACAGCTTTGCGATCGCTGACATCCTCGACAATATAAGAGAAGCGAGGACAACCCCCATCGGATTTGCCAATATAGCTAACGATCGCCGATAACCATTTAGTCTTTCCATCTTGGTAGTGCTGGTAATCAAAGCGAACGGATTTTCCTGTACGTTGGCTCTCTCGATAATGACTTATCCAAGTATGAATGTACTCTGGAGGTACCCCCATTTGACTAGCAAGTCGATTTTGCATCTCCTCAGGAGAGGTTCCGAAAAATTTAACGCTGGTAACATTATCAGACAAGTGAAGGATATCATCATCAACTACTTCCACCACGCCCATCATCATTGGTGCTGAATTATAAAAGCTACGTAGCGTTGCTTCCCTTTCCCTCAATGCTGCTTCAGCTTGCTGGGTACGGGCTAGCTCCTCAAGCTGAGTCTTTTGCTCGTTGACTTGTTGTTTAAGATCGTAATTTAATCGATGTAACAAATCAACCTTTTCATTTTTCAGTTCCTGTACCTGGAGCTGTAATACACCAATGACTTTGTGCAATTCGTTCAAATCGACAGCTTGTAAAATATTCGTCTGGGTGACAATCCCGCTCAGATGACCTTGAGAGTCAGCAACAACTAATCGCCTTGTCTTCCTCATCTGCATTTGTTGATGAATATCCCATAATGAGTCCTCAGGGTTTACCAAAAACAGAGGAGCACTCATCACCTGTTCTGCTCGCAGTTCACTTAACTGAAGTTGGAGGAATTGGAATTGAACAATATCTCTTTCTGTGACAATACCAAGGGGACGAATTGCGCCAGGAGCGATCGCATCTCCAATGACAACACAGCTCACCTTATGGTAAGTCATTAATTGTGCTAATTCGAGTACTGTTGCTGTTGGAGATGCGTGAATCACATTCAGTACCATCACCTCCCTAACGCGCCGACACTTCAGTATATCTGCTGGTTGCAACACGGTGCGAATACTATCTGGTGTCACCAATCCTGTAAGTTTACCCTGCTCATCTAGAACTGGTAAATGACGAATGCGATGCTTGCGTAGGAGTTGAGTCGCCTGAACTGGTTCTGCTGCTTCCCACTCTCGACACGTAATCAATTGTCGTGTCATCATTTGAGACACTTTAGTATCTTTGAGACTGTGTCCTTCTGCGGCTAGCCTAACTAAATCTCGTTCGGTCAGTATACCAACCAATTGGTCGTCATGTAACACCAGAACACAACTTGGTCGAGTCGGCTTTGGTTCCAAACTAGAGTCAATATGACTTACGTGACTCATCAGCGTCACTGCATCAAGCAAAGATGCATCTGGAGCGATCGCTACTGGATTGCGATCGATACAATCACCTGAAAAGAAATCCATTTAAGTTTCTCATCATGGGAAATTTATACTACATATATCTTTCCCATCAGGTCTGCGATTTTACCAAATCATCCTACTTGGGATCTAGTTAAAAGAATACCTTGCTTCCCGTCCTGATTTGCGGAAGGAGATTTGCCTGATAATAAATGCGGTTTTCGTTGCTATCGCGCTTCTATTCCCTGCTTGCTCGCACGCATCTATAATGAGAAATAGTTTTGAATTGTTAGCCTGCGCCTCTCTGGTACTCTGCCATCTGTTGCTCAATAGCAGCTTGAATCTTGCTATCAAAGTCTGGATCGTTGATAGTAGTGATAACAGGACGGGAACGCTCTCTGCGCCTTGCCAAATACGCTTGAAATGCAGCAGTATCATCCCGATGGGTCAAAAAATACCGCCTCAACTCTTGATATGACATGCCTGCATAATCAACTGAACTCATCACAGCACCTCCCCGCTTGGAGTAACTTCAAACTCGATTTCTTCGTTTTGCCCTGCTAGAATATATAGACTCTGGGTTCGACCATCAATACAGACAAGATGAATCGGCTGAAACATCAAATATGTCAAGTAGTAGCTAATTCGATACAAACACCCTAACTGCGCGTCGGTCGGCATCCCATGACCTGAAGAATATTCCTCTAGTATAACTGGCTTATTGACTTCCTCTGACGACATTCCACATATTTATTATCGAAATTACAAATACTGAAAAAATTTTTTACCAATCTTGAATTGACAAAACATTTCACTTGTCAAAAGCGTGAACAATGTAAATCCCCACACCCCCACTTTTCTAAAACCGCTTTTGATACTCAACCACAGCACGGCTATCATCGGAGAAATTAGTAGTTCCACGGAGACGAATGGTATCATTTAGTCGATAGTTAACACCCCATTGTACGGGGTCGCCACTGGTTAAAATCTTCAGCCCAGATACCGAAATTCTACGAGTCAAATCGACCCCAGCTTCCGCAGCTAGTTCTAAACTCGAAGTACTTCTACCTGCTTCTGGGTTATCAGATATAATTGTAGGGAACAGGCGCAGTTCGCTTAAACCCAGCGCCGTCCCAATCAGGTTGAGCGGACCTTGAAGGTTGTTCAGCACAGCCGAACCTGCGATATTAATCAACCCTAAAGTACTGTCACCCCCCCCTTCTGTATTCGCAGTTCCAGCACCAAGCAGGGCGACAATTTCATTTTGACTACGTGCGGGGGTACTAACAAGTTCGAGGTTTTTATCTAGTTGGCTAGCAGGACCTTGTACCCTAGCTTCGACACGAATTGTTTCTAATGAAGCTAACCCTGTGGGGTTTGGTTTATTGAAGTCACTCGTTTGAATCACGTCGAGTACTTTCGCAAAAAGCTGGATGTCTAAGTCGGGGTCATTAGGTTGATTCTCTCTAAAAATTGCCTTATGGCTATAAGTACGGACAAGGTTAAACCGGGTAGTAAATAAATTTACACTTCCTTCTTCTAACCGGATGGTTCCTTCTGGTATCGGTTGACTAAATGAACCATTGACATTCAGGCTTCCAGTCGCTCGGAAACTCAGGATGGGTGGACGCGTAATTTCTACGTCATTACCCAAGGTTAACTTTAAGTTGTTAAATGTAGCGACTGAGTCTTCTGCTTTCAAGCTTTTTTGCTTAACTTGTTTTATGCGTGTATCATCTATACTTCCGACTCCCTTCTCTGTGGGGGTGGGAGATTCAGCTAGCAAGACTTCACCATGATTTAACCATAATTTTCCACCTACAGTCGGCTTAATCACGGAACCACCGATCGCCAATTTTCCACTCACTCCTCCTTCGTAAAGTCCCTTCAGATTGACTGCTAACTTCCTAAGCTTAACATTGAGAGGATTGTTAATTTTTGTTTCCAAACTGGCGATGGGAATTTCTCCTGTTGCTTCAATTAACCCTTGATTGTTGTAGTTACCTTGAAGATTTTCCACAATCACGCGGTCAAAATCAAAGTGAATTTTACCTCCAACATTTGTCAGCTTTCCTGGTAAAGCAGCAGATGTAAAGGTAGCATTGCTAATACTAGCATTTCCACTCAGTCTTGGCTGTTGTGTTGTTCCTTTAACTGTGAGGTCTATTTGTCCCTGACCATTTTCAAAAGCCACTTGGTTATTCAACAAGTTTAATATTGCTAATCCCTCATTTTTGACCTTGACATCCAAATTAATATTATCGTTATCCGGAGCAACAGTCGCAAAAGGCAATTTGTAAGGTATACTGCCAGTAATATTAACGGGTTCTATGCCAGAGACTGCAACAATGCTGCCAAAACTCAAGCGTCCATTGCTATAGCTAAAGCTAGCATTTGCTGACTCAACTCCTTTTTGATTGAGAGTTCCTTGGGTAATTTCTAACTCCCCTTTTGTCTGAGGATTGTCTATACTCCCTGCGATTGCTGCTGTACCACTGAGATTTCCTGTCATTCCAATGGGGAGTTTGACAAATTGACTCAAGACTTCTACGGGAAAATTGAGTACTCGCAACTGACCGGATTGTTCTTTTCCACCAATGTTACCCGTGAAGGTAATGAGCCTGTTTTGAGACTCCAATCTAAATGGTAACAATGTCAGCACTCCGTTTTCAAAGCTACCTTGAGCAACGACTTGTTCTGCTTTATATAAGTGCTTCAGGTTGTCTTCTTTACCCCAAGCAAAGTCTTTGCCATTCAAACTAAATTTTACTGACAATCCAGTTGCAGTAGCAGTGTCTACAGTAACTTCACCGTTAAACGTTCCATTCAAGTCTGCTAACTCTGGGATAGGTGAAGCATCTTTTCGTTTTTGTTGCTGTTGTGAGAGGAGGTAGTCAATTTCACTCAAGCGTTGAAGTTGTGCAAGTAAAGGTTGTTGTGATAAGCTCACTGGTCTGACTGTCACAAGATCCGATGCTTTTCCATAGCTTGGTTCTACCGGACCTCGTTGGATATCTTGAAATTCATAGATTTGTAACGCAGTGAGAATGTCTTGGACTTCACCTCGAGTGACGTTTAGTTTGGCTTTGACTTGGGGACCGTTACTCATTTGGTTGAACGTTCCTTCTAAGCTATAGCGACTGGTATCTTTGATAAATACGCTATTTGTAATAGATGCATTACCATCACTGTAGCGGAACTGAGCTGCAAGACGATCGCCTCGAATTCGTCCAAATTGAGGATTTGCGATCGCAACGTCTCCTTGTGTAGCAAACGTCTTTTGATTAAACTGGAAATTGCCACTTAACAAACCTGCGATCGCACCAGTACCTAATTGAGTATTCGCAGGGGGAGTCAAGCGCAGTATCTGTAAGGGGAAATTTTCTACTTTCGCAGCCAAAACATCCCCTTGACTTTGACCCGTGAAGAGTGCATCATGCCATTTTATCTGGAAAGAGTTTGGATTTCTATTGCTATCGGTGTTAAAGGCGATGCGATCGCGTTTACCCACCACGTCCAAATTTAAACCCTGTCCTTGTACCATCTGGATATTTCCAGTTAACGCTGACTCAAAGGGTTGTTGATTGACAACCAAATTTCGCAACCTAACTTGTCCTTGGATATCGGGAACTGGTAGTTTACCACTGATTCTTCCACCAAAATCTGCTTTTCCTGATAAAGCTATGAGACTAGGAAGTTGCAATGGCAGCTGTTGCAAATTTACATCTTGTGCTTGTACATTGAGATTTAAACCTGTAATTTCCGGTATACCAGCCCGATTTGCATTTGCCAAAATATAGCCACTTGCATTTAAGTACTTAGAAGTGGCTCGCTCGATATCAAGTTTTTGTCCATCCCAAGCGATCGCCGCTGTGAGTGGTTGTTCAATACCTGGGATACCTTTAGACAATTGCACCTCACCTGAAGCACGTACGTTTTTTAGAGACGACAAATTTCCCTTATCTACAACGCCTGCTAGTTGTAGTTTACCGCCAAACTGTCCCTGCAGCTGTGGTGACAGTCGATTTAATCCGACACCAGTTGCGTCTACGCTTGCTTGATAACGACCGTTAGCAAGTTGAATCTTGGATGCCTTGATGGTACCACCTGCTACATTCAGTTGTCCCTGTCCGCTAGCTTGAATCGCTTGGGGTTCAAGAGAATCAACTAAACCTGCGACATTAAATTGTCCAGATAATCCTCCGTTGAATTGCGGTGGTAGCTGTGTTAAACGCTGCAACGGAACATGATTTGCTTGGAGTTGCATTTGATAACGACCGTTAGCAACTTGGATATTGGATGCTGTCACCGTACCGCCACCAACACGGACACGTGCTTGACCTGTAGCTGCGATCGCCTGAGGTTGGAATGACTCCACATTTCCCGCCACATTGAACTGACCTGTTAAATTCCCTTGAAATTGCGGAGTAACTTGTAACAAACGCTGCAATGCGACATTTTCAGCTTGGAGTTGTGCTTGATAACGACCTTTCCCCAGTTGAATCTGAGAAGCCGTCACAGTACCGCCTGCAATTTTTACCCGCGCCTGACCTGTAGCGACAATATCCTGTGGTTGGAAAGATTCAACAGAACCAGCAACATTAAACTGACCTGTTAACTTTCCTTGTAATTGCTGAGGTAATTGTGTCAATTGTTGCAACTCCACATTATTCGCTCTGAGTTGCGTTTGATACTTACCATTTGACACTTGAATATTGGTAGCCGTCACCGTACCACCACCAACAGCTATGCGTCCTTCACCACTCGCACGCATAGTTTTGATGTCAAAATTCTTGGTATTACCAGAGACTTGTATCGTCCCCGCAAGCGGTCCCGTTAAAGTTGGGGGGACTGGTGTTTTCAGCAAACGCGCCAACCGCAAACCCTCTGTCATGAGTTGAGCGGAAAAATTTTGCTCGTTTAATTGCAGCTTAGATATTGTGACAGTACCACTACCCAATTCAACTTTTGCATTCTCCGGACGAATCGAGTCAATTTTGAACGGCGTACAGGTTCCCGATAAAATCAGACGACCATGAAAGCGTGCATCATTGAGAGAGACATTTTGGACTTGACTGGGGTTGACAAAACGTTGTACTTGTATTGCAGAAGCATCTGCGATCGCTCTCCAACGCTGATGAGACCAATCGCCAGAAGCCCGTACCGTACCACCACCGACATTGAGAGCAACATTACGGAAAGCAACAGTTCTATCTGGGTATACAGTCGCTTCACCCGTTCCAGGGTAAGTAGCTTGCGGTGCCTTCCATTGTACAACTGTTGTGACTTTCTCCGCAGTACCAGTGATTTGAGCTTGACCGGAAACAGTACCAATTTGAAATCCAGGTTTTATATCGTAAACAGAAGCAATGGCATCCCCCGAAATATTCTTTGCCGTACCATTAAAATTGAGTTGGGGGACATCACCCAGGAAAATTTTGCCAGCACCTGTAAATTCCCCAGCAACTGCTGCTTGACCTTGAATATTTTTAAAGCTGATGACGGAAGCAACCGGAGAAAATTCAAACTCCGAACGAATACTCTTAAAATCGACTTTATCAATTTTTGCTGACTTGATGGTAGCGACCTTACCAGTCAGGATTGGTTTGGTAACAGGTCCAGCTACCAGCAAATCCGCCTTAACTTCCCCAAGTGTCGGGAAGGGTAGCTTTATATTCAAAGTCTCTCGGGCTAAGGCAACATTAACTGCATTAACACGCGCTGCCAATTTATACCCAGCTTTGATATCAATACTGCCCTTAGCGACTAAAGGTATTTTCCCATAATTTGTGGTAACATTATCTAATTGGACCCCAGTTCCGTCAAACCGAACTGTTCCTTGGGAATTGTTAAATGGTTGGGGCATCATAGGCACCTGAAGTTTCACCCCTTGCACGCGAGCTGAACCGTATATTAACGGGTCTTGGGGTTTTCCCTGTTGTGCTTTGAGTTGGATTTTCTGAATCTTTAAATCGCCCTGAGCTCGACCATCAAGTAAAAATATGGGCAATTTAATCAGGCGAGAAACCTCATTAGCGAGTATATCTGCTCGTACTTGTAGGTTGGTTTCCAATGTCTTGACAACCGTCTCGCCCTGAAGAGAAATATTACCACCACTATTCGGCAATCCACTAACATCAAATCTAACCAACTGATTGTTATTAACAAACCGAGCAATTCCATTCAGTTGGGAAAATTCTACTTGGTCTGGGGTGTGGGGTGTAGGGTATGGGGTGTGGGGAGATGAAGGAATTGAAGGAGTTAATTTTTCTCCCCCTACTCCCTGCTCCCTGCTCCCCACCTTCTCATTCCCTACTCCCTGCTCCCTGCTCCCCTGCTTCTGACTCTCTGCTCCCCTGGCTTCTGGTACCAATACCAGTCTGGCATTACGAAACCGTAGGTTTTCTAACTCTGTTTTAATTGCTCCTCCTTCACTAGGGGGGGCTATGGTCGTGACAATCCAACGTCCTTGTTTATCCCGATCTATGTAAACATCTGGGTTGACTAAGGTGACATCCAACTTGAGCCTGCGGTTAAACAGTAACTGTAACGGGTTAAAACCCACCTCCACCATTTCAACGGTAGCTCTATCATGGTCTGTAGGTGTTGCTGGTATGGCTGAAGCGCCAAATTTCACTCCTGTTAACGAAAAGTCTTTGACTTTCCCCAGTTCTACTGGACGGTTAAGTGTCGTCGTCAGACTACTTTCTGCTATAGGAACCAAATCTTTATGGATAAAATTCCATAGCCGCCAAGCACCGCCAGTAATTCCAACGACGAGCAGTCCGCCAATAGCAATACCGCCACGGCTTAAAACTAGCAGCCATTTACGCTTTCTAAAAGGGAGTTTGGAGTGATGTTGTGGATTACAAGCGTTAGTCATTTACTCATCCTACTGACTTACCAGATGTTACTGCCACAGAGGTTAAAGTCGTTGGCAGAGTCTTGGCTATGCCAACTTAAGGATAACTGACGATACTGAATACGGGACTGGTAATCCTGCTTAAATCAGTAAGCAGTACACAGTGAACAGTTATCCGGCGCATGGTGAGTGATTTAACTCAAGTGGGTGACGCTGAAGTGTGAATCAGTTATGAAACTGATAACTGTTAAAATATACTGCGTTTTTTATTAACGCTCTTATACAGACTGTTATTAATTTCGTTAAGTTTAAGATAAGATAAAAAAAATTAACAGAAGTAAGAACCGCGCTTCTCGACTTTTCTTTGGATACAACCTACAACATTAATCAGTAAGATGAGAAAATGCAAGAGATAGATGATTACACCCATGCGTGTTTTTGTATTACTTTTTAACGCCGGTACAGAAAATGAGGGAATTCACACGGTTCGGATGGGCGATCGCAACAAAGTTCTGATGTTCGAGTCAGAAGACGATGCTACCCGCTTCGCCCTCATGCTGGAAGCGCAGGATTTTCCCACAGCTACAGTCGAGGCGATTGACTCAGAGGAAGTTAAGGAATTTTGTGAAAGCGCCAATTGTGACTGGGAAATTGTCCCGAATAACAGTGGTGTCATGATTCCACCAGAACTTAACGTTGACAAAACTGATTGGAGCGCCGAATCTAAAGAAAATGCTGATACACAAGCCCCAAATCGCAACCAAGAATCACCTGACCAATCGGATCTGTCTTCATCTGAATTAGACAGCATTCGTCGTAAACTAGAAGGCTTACTGTAAGTCTTTAGTGAGTGGCTAATGGCTAATGGTTAATGGCTAATGGCTGATGGGAAAAAGTTAACAATTAGCAATTAGCAATTAGCAATTAGCAGTTAACAATTAGCAATTAGCAATTAGCAGTTAACAATTAGCAATTAGCAATTAGCATAAGGAAAAATGACAAATTTGCAAGAACGTGGACATCTTTTAACGGAGCAAATCAATCCTGAGAGTCTGAATTTAGACCAACTCAGTCCTTTGGAATTGGTGGAATTGTTTAATCGTGAAGATGCAAAGGCGGTGGCTGCGGTAGCAGAGGCTAGAGTTCAGTTGGCTGAAGCAATTGAACGGACAGCAGAACGATTGCGTCACGGGGGACGCTTGTTTTATATTGGGGCGGGGACGAGTGGTAGGTTGGGAGTGTTAGATGCTGCAGAGTGTCCGCCTACATTTTGTAGTGCTCCAGAAATGGTACAAGGGATTATTGCTGGTGGTGCGGGCGCACTTGTTCGTAGCTCTGAAGATTTGGAAGACTGCGCCCAAGATGGAGAAGGTGCGATCGCCCAAAGACAAGTGACGCAGCTTGATGTTGTTGTTGGTATCACCGCAGGAGGTACAACGCCTTTTGTCCATGGCGCAATGGGTGCAGCCCGTCAACGGGGTGCTTTAACTATATTTATGGCTTGTGTCCCAACAGAACAGGTGACTTGTGATGCTGATATTGATATTCGCCTTTTGACTGGACCAGAAGTTTTAGCTGGTTCCACTCGTCTGAAAGCAGGTACGGCGACAAAGCTAGCTTTGAATATCCTATCCACGGGAGTTATGGTTAATCTCGGCAAAGTCTATGGTAATCGCATGGTAGATGTGGCGGTGACAAATCACAAGTTACGCGATCGCGCTTTGCGAATTATACAAGACCTCACCGGGTTAAATCGGGAAACAGCTGGTTTTCTACTAGAACGCAGTGGAAAGAGAGTTAAGTTAGCACTCTTGATGCACCGGACAGGTTTGGAACCTCAAGAGGGTGAAAAACTCCTATTGGAGCACCAAGGTAATCTTAGAGCCGCTGTGAACAGCTTCAAATAACCTGTTAATAGCTATCTACAGTCCCAACCCATCGGTTCTAGTTGAATTTCTCGTTGCAGTGTAAGTGCCATTGTCAGCAAAGGTATAACTGACAGTTTGTCCTGTAACTGGGTTGCTGCCATCTACAAAATTCCAAGTGTAGGTGAGGGTATCATTCCCATTGTCCGTAGCAGTGGCGCTGAATGCGGCGGCGATACCTTCTCTTAAGTTGGGTTCATGCAATACTTGAGATGGTAGGTGCAACGCCATTGAATCAGGAGCAATGCGTAAGCTCAAGGTACCATCGCCGATGTCTTTTCTTATCCTTGCTACTTAATTATTTGAGAGATGCAGACATTTTCATCAATACTTCGTTTTCTGAGGGATGCTTTTGGTGAGGTTGCTTAATTGGAGGACACAAGTAATCAAAAGAATTGTCTGTATGCTCTAATTGCAAATTTCGAGGCGCACTTAAAGCTATAACAGCATCTCCTATTTTTTCACAACGTTTACAATTGCAAGCCTTTTCACCAATGGTTAGTATTTCTTTCAGATTATTTGCGATATTAATAAATCCCCTTGTGTTTGTATTTTTAGGTAGTTGAGAAGCAATTTCAACTATTTGCTCTACTTCCGACTTATATTGTATTATAAAAAACTTGTCAATTTTACATTGGTTTCGGCAAGTTGCTGTATCTTCAAATCCCAAAACAAATTTCTTTAGACCAATTGCTGGATTTTTTATATCAATAGTAAGTGAAACCTCCGCACGAGCGCAGTTCGTAAAATCCTCACTATATTTAAATTTTGTTTTAATTATTAAATCAAAGCGTTTTATATAAATTACCAAAAGAGACAAAGCTTTATTTTTATCTGATGGGTTAGAAAAATTTAGCTGACTGGTGCTAAAAAGTTGAGATATTAATTGTAAAATTGCTTTCAACTCGCTGCTTTTGAATTTATTACTCCATAACGTGATTGCATCACCAATGGTATAAATGTTATCCAAGTGTAAAATAAAATAAAAAGAAATAATACTAATTATATAGCTACGCCTTATTTCCATATAAACATAATTAGAAATATAAAGCTGTCTGTTATTTAATTTTGATTTTAAATATAGCTGATATGCTTGTGTTGCAAGTAACAATGACCTCACTACTGAGGTGTCCAAAAAATGTTCTTGTGCTGATTGCGACCACATACAAATTTATCCCTCTTCATTTTCAGGAGAATCATTATCAAGCTGAACTCCAAAAGGTAAAGTATCAAAACCTAAATTTTCGAGTTGGATAATTGAGCTTTCAACTTCTGTTTCCGTGATTGTTTCTTTATTGACTAAGGAGATTAGCAGATCATAGGCACCTTGATACTGTTCGTTGGTGTGGTCAATCCAACGATTTGAGTGTGCAAGTGCATCATGTAGTGCCATAACTACTTCTGTATAAGGGCTGTCCATATAATTATCATGTAGAAAGCGCATTCTCCGTAGTAAGCTATCGATAAAAACAGCTGCTACTGGTTCAGAGGCGCACTTTGAAAGTTTCTCTAAATCTGGGAGCAAAGACTTAGTTATTTCTGCGGCGCTTTCTTTAATCGTAATTTGTTCGTTATTCATAGCTACTGCTCCAAAATCCCGACATTTCTAGATGATATATATATATTACCTTTTGACCCAGTACACAAATCGTTCGCTTTGGTCAATATATATTACTGGACTGGCTTCTGGGCACTGACGAAGCGCTCGAAATCGCTGGTCAAAGTTGGTGATGAAGATTTTTATATTGACTTACTATTTTATCATGTCAAATTGCGTTGTTATGTAGTTATTGACCTAAAAATGAAGGAATTCAAACCAGAATTTTCAGGCAAGATGAGCTTTTATGTTTCGGCGGTTGACGATATATTACGACACCCTGATGACCAACCTACTATTGGAATAATTTTATGTAAATCAAAAGATAAAACAGTGGTTGAATATTCATTACAAAATATGAATAGACCGATTGGAGTTTCAACTTATAAATTACGAGATGTTTTACCTGAAAAATTACAAGGAAGTTTACCAACTATTGAACAGTTAGAAGCTGAGTTAGACGCGGTTCCTTTAGAAATCGAAGATGAGGAATAAAAAATAGAAAATAGCCCCCCTGCAAACTCTGTCATTGATGACTCTAGTCTGCTGAAAACTTTGAGCGGACATTCAAACGTTGTTACTTCGTCGCTATCAGCCCGAATGGGAAGATTCTTGCTAGTGGTAGTGATGACAACACCATCAAACTGTGGAACAACACAAGTGGAGAGTCAATTTGCATCTTACAAGAGCATACCAAAGAAGTTGACCGTAAAGAAGTTACCTCTATCGCCTTTAGTCCGGATGGTAAAACCTTAGCCAGTGGCAGCGTGGATCAAACTATTAAGATTTGGCGAGTGTCTCCTTGATTTTTTATTCAGGAAGGGTAAAGTGTCGGGTGCTGCTATTATCACGTAGGCAGGGTGACTGCCTCAAGTATCTATTGGCGATCGCGGTCTAATCAAATAACCAGGACGAGAGAGAAGATATAAAATCCGAGGTACAAAAGCTTCATAAAAAACAAATAGGCGACCAAGGCTTAGACATTGATTGACGCTTTAAACTGGGAGCATCATCAGCAACATCACCCTATTCGGGTGGATTTGAAGCTATTTTTGTGACTTCCTCGACCGATAAATCAACAGCCTTCGCCACTTCGGAGATGCTGTAACCCATGCCCAAAAGGCGCTCAGCTGCTTTTAACTTGGTTTGACGTTCCAAATCTTGGTAAATTCGAGTTTCTTCAATGCTCAGTCCTAACATGGCTTCAACTTCCTCTCTACTCAACGAAGAAAACTTATAAACGGCAATAGTCGTGATGACTTCTATAATTTCGTATTTTGCCAGTTTACCTGTTTCTTCTAATTCTACTCGCTCAATTAATTGCTTTGCTTGCTCTGCCATCAATTCATCCGGCGCAATCGTCAACTGCATCAAGTTGATACCCACTGGCTGCTGGCTTGGATCGCCTAACTCATCGTTTTCACAATATAATACGAGAGACAACCCCAGACTCGAAAGAAGACTATGCTCAAGCCCGACTTTCAAGAATCAAAGGCGGTCCAAGCGGCGGCGATACTTCTAAAGCTGCGTGGCGGGAAAATGAGTTACATGAAGCTCATAAAATTGCTTTATCTTGTTGACAGGGAAGCATTGCTTAGATGGGGGAGACCTGTTACCTACGATTCGTATGTATCTATGCGTCACGGACCAGTTTTGAGTGAAGTTTTAGATCGTATTAGTGAAGGCGATCCACCGGGCGTGACATCAATTTGGAACCAGTACATTTCTGAGCCTAGAAAATACGAGGTTGAGCTAAAGCAAGATTGTCCACCAGATGACCTTTCTGAAGCAGAAGAACAACTAATCTGCGAGATTTTTAATAAGTTTGGTCATAATACTCGATGGGAACTAGTCGAACTTCTGCATGAGGTTCTTCCAGAATGGAAAAATCCAGGAAACTCCTCTATCCCCATCGAATACCACGATATTTTAAAAGCAGGTGGAAAGACAGAAATGGAAGCTAGGGAAATAGAATCTGAGATAGAAAGCGTTGCGTTAATGAATAGTTTTTTGTCAAACACTGATGATATGTTAAGCAAGTGTTACGTCTAATACTTGCTTATGAGCGACGAAATCTATCCCGGAACTTGTATCTTAATACCTAAGCCCGGTCATGACAAGCGACATCTTTGGATTGTTTTGACCGAACCTAACAAAATTTTAACTGAACCCAACAAAGATATATTACAAGTTGTAATAGTAAATGTAACAACATTAAGAGAGGGATCTGATACTACAGTCATATTGACTCCGGGAGAACATAGATTTATACGTCATGAATCAGTGATTTATTACAATGACGCAATGTTTGCGCCCGTTGACCCGTTATGCCAACTTGCAAAGCAAAAAGGATATAAGTTTGATGATGATTGTTCTGATGAATTATTGGAACGCATTCAAAGAGGATTATTGGTATCTCCGTTTACTCCCAAAAAAATAAAAAAATATTGCGAGAGTGTATTCGACTTTGATTGAGCATTGCGCGTAAGTAATTAGTGTTGAGGAATTCTTTCTCTACCTGTTTTTAATTGAAAGACGATCGCTAACCAGACAAATACAACCCACTGCGATCGCTAGGTCTAGAGCGCTGCTCGAGTAGAAGGTATTGACAAATGACACACAGTATGCATGAGTTGAGATGTGAATTCTGCAAAGCTTTTACAACCCTGTCGGTTAGTTATGGTATGAGATGATTTGAGTTTTGGCGTTGGTTTAGAACATACAGCATGACTATACCGAAAAGGGTACTCAGAGCAGTTCCGATCCACAACAAGTGGGCGATAGGGGCTCGATCCATCGCCCAACCACCTAAGCTTGGACCAATGAAATAACCAATTGACCAACATTGATAGCTGATGGCTAGATAGACGCCTCGCAGCGATTCTGGTGCTATCTCAGCTATGATTGCTGGTGCAAATGGTTTGTAAATTGCGCTTGCGCTCGACAAGACACCGAACGCTACAATCATTGCAAAGAAAGAAATTGATGGGTCTAGATGAGCTGACCAAACCAAAAAGAATCCACCACCCCACAACAACATTGAAATCATCAGAACCCGAACGTTCAAGAATGAACTCAGTATTTGTACTAAAGGGAACTGTAATACTGTGCCAATACCGATGTAACACCAAGTGTACAAGTTCGCAACACTTATTAATGAAGCTTCGACTTTGAGAGTTGCTTGTGGAATAGCGTTTCCAACGTAGTTGGTAAAATACAATGGTATAGTACTATTGACTAGAGCAATGTAAGTTGTAAACAGAACGTTGACGATCGCAAACAATTGCAGCGATTTATCCCGTACTGCCAAAGCAAACCCTTGCAGTATCTCAGAATCGGAATGTTCAGTCACATCTTGTGGTCGCGTCTCTTTGAGTGTAATTTGAATTAATATCAAAAACGCCAAAAGAATTATTCCACTAATCAGAAACAGTGTTTGCACCTGTGCGACTTGAGAAAGTAAGATTCCACCGCCTAAAATACCAAGCCCACCACCGAGATTATCTGCCAATGTTAAAATAGCAAATGCTTTTTGGCGTTGTTCTCTTGGCGTCACATCAATAACTGAAGCATCAGCTGCAGTCCAATAAAATCCAGCACCCAATCCTATCAACAAATTTGCGATGATAAGCATTGACAAATTTGGGCGTACTGCTAGTACAACAGCTCCTACAATTGACACCTCAGCTGAGAATAACAGTGTTTGTTTGCGACCATACTTTGGCGAATCTACTAGGTAACCGCTGAGAAAGTGTCCTAGGATTCCAGTTAACGATCCACTAGCCACAGATATACCAACCACCGTTGCTGAAAAGCCTAATTGATTGACAAAAATGAGTGGGATAAAGAACTGAAAGTTTCCATACCCCGCTTGATAGAGTAAACGCGCCAGCGCCTGCATCCAAACTTGATAACTTGAGGGTTGCAGTAAAAAGGGTTTGGCATTAATATGGCTTTGATTTTCCACGGATACCTTGTAGAATTAAGAAGTAAGGAAGGGGAATCAAATCGCGATCGCCCTTCAACACATTTTTTTACCCAAACAGTCATACCCTACACTAAATTTGAGCGGTTTGTGGGGGTTTCACTGCACCTCAACTACCCTTAACCAACAAGTATGAGGACGAAGATTCTCACCTCAACCGAACTTCAGTCTGTAGGTAGATATTTTGACTATGATATTTTTTTTACTATTCGAGCTACACGTACAACTTTAAAACGTAAACATGAGGCTGAGGTTTAAACGCCGAAGGTTTGGTCAGATTGCGCTTACCACCTCATTGGGGACTATAGTAGAGAGTTTTAGAAGTAAAGCTCTAGCTCAAGGACAGTCTCAGTCTCATCCTGTGTCAGCGCAATCAACCAATTCTAGTAGTGTTATTGATGTGAAACTGCGTGTCAATGGTGTAGAACACGCATTAAAAATTGAACCGCGAGTGACTTTACTTGATGTACTGCGTGAGCGTTTAAATTTGACGGTTCTAAGAAAGGCTGCGATCATGGTCAATGTGGAGCGTGTACGGTGCTGATTGATGGGAGGCGCGTTAATTCTTGTCTAACATTTGCGATTATGCACACTGACGCTGCAATTACAACTATTGAAGGGTTAGCGCAAGGAGATAATCTCCACCCCATGCAAGCTGCTTTTCTTACCCATGATGGGTTTCAGTGCGGCTACTGTACACCGGGACAAATTTGTTCGGCGGTGGGTTTGGTGAATGAGGGACATGCCAAGTCGGACGCTGAGATTCGCGAACTGATGAGCGGTAATATTTGCCGTTGCGGTGCTTATCCAAATATCGTGGCTGCAGTCCGTGATGTCTTAGGGAGCAAACAAGATGCAGCCATTTAGTTATAAAAAAGCAGGACAAGCGGACAATGCTGTGGCGTTGGTTGCTCCAGATACTCAAGCCTCCTACCTTGCAGGTGGTACTAGCTTAATCGATTTAATGAAGCTGAATGTCCAAACGCCACAACAGTTAGTTGACATTAACCCATTACCGTTAAGCAAGATAGAAATGCAGGCTAACGGTGTGCGGATTGGCGCTATGGCACGTAATAGCGATGTTGCTTATAATGTGCTGATTCGAGATCGTTATCCTGTACTGTCGGAAGCGTTGCTATCTGGTGCATCACCGCAACTAAGAAACATGGCATCAGTGGGGGGTAATTTGCTACAACGTACCCGATGTTACTACTTTCGCGATACTGCTTTCCCTTGCAATAAGCGTATTCCTGGTTCAGGTTGTCCAGCAATTGAAGGTTACAACCGCATTCATGCTATCCTTGGTGGTAGCGATCGCTGTATTGCTACCCATCCTTCAGATATGGCTGTGGCAATGGTAGCCCTGGACGCAGTGGTACAGACACAGGGTCCCAACGGAGCGCGTAGTATTCCCCTAGTGGATTTTCATCTTCTACCTGGTGATACACCAGAACGAGAGACAATTTTGCAACATGGAGAGTTAATCGTTGCCGTAGATTTACCTAATTTGCCCTGGGCAAGGCGATCGCACTATCTAAAAGTACGCGATCGCGCTTCCTATGCCTTTGCGATGGCATCGGTTGCTGCGGCATTAGATATTCAAAATGGAATCATTCGCGCTGCACGCCTAGCTATGGGTGGTGTAGGTACAAAACCTTGGCGTGCATACACTGCTGAAAAGTTACTTGAGAACAAACCCGCAAACCAGGTCACATTTCAAGCAGCGGCAAATGCGGCTGTTGCTGAAGCCAAACCGCAAAAATACAATGGATTTAAGGTCGAACTAACTAAACGTACAATTGTCCGGGCGCTGACAACGGTAGGAGCAATGGCATGAATACGGGGGATACTAACGGAGTTGTGGGCAAACCCCTGAATCGGGTAGATGGATATCTCAAAGTGACAGGCGGCGCACGCTATGCGGCGGAGTTCCCGGTAGCAAAGCTTACCTATGGCGTGACGATTCAAAGCGCGATCGCTAAAGGTAAGATTGCTCAAATTGATACCAAAGCTGCGGAGCAAGTACCGGGTGTGCTAGCAGTCATTACCCACCTCAACGCACCGAAGGCTTCGGGAGAAAAAGGTGGCGGTCGCAAGTTACAACTGCTACAAGATAACATTGTGCTATACAGCGGTCAGCATATTGGTATCGTAGTTGCTGATACCTTTGAACGCGCCATGCACGCCGCCTCCCTCGTGCAAGTCCGCTATGAGGAAGAAAAGCCAACCATCAATCTGCATGACAACCTGGGTGAACTACCTACACCGCCCTTCGCGGTCGGTGTAGGCTTCGTGCTTCAACGG
>JAWQFQ010000034.1:0-61137 GCA_035967975.1 Scytonema sp. PMC 1070.18 | reverse complement strand
CAACTATCAACTATCAACTATCAACTATCAACTATCAACTATCAACTATCAACTATAGGATTTTAAACCAATGATTATTGTAGATCGTGCTTTACAAGCTCGTGCAGAAGCTGGGAACCCCATCAAAGTAGGAATGATTGGTGCCGGTTTTATGGGTCGGGGAATTGCAAATCAAATCGCAAATTCCGTACCTGGTATGGAGTTAGTTGCTATAGCTAACCGTAATGTTGATGCAGCCAAACGGGCTTATTCGGAAGCGGGTATTGAAGATTTTAAAACGGTTTCTACTGTTGGTGAATTAGAAGATGCGATCGCCAACAATCAGTATGCTGTAACTGACGATGCTATGTTACTGTGCCGAGCAGAAGGTCTAGATGCGTTGATTGAAGTGACAGGCGCAGTAGAATTTGGGGCTCATGTTGTGATGGAAGCGATCGCCCATCACAAGCACGTGATCATGATGAATGCCGAACTAGATGGCACTATTGGTTCTATCCTGAAAGTTTATGCCGATAAAGCTGGGGTTATCCTCACCGCTTGTGACGGCGACCAGCCAGGAGTACAAATGAACCTTTACCGCTTTGTGAAAAGTATTGGCTTGACTCCTCTGTTATGTGGTAATATAAAAGGCCTTCAAGACCCCTATCGTAATCCCACAACACAGGAAGGATTCGCTAAAAAGTGGGGTCAAAAAGCTCATATGGTGACCAGCTTTGCCGATGGTACAAAAATTTCCTTCGAGCAGGCGATCGTTGCTAACGCCACAGGTATGAAAGTCGCCAAGCGAGGAATGCTGGGATATGACTTTAAAGGTCATGTTGATGAAATGACGAATATGTACGATGTTGAACAGCTTAAAGAACTGGGCGGTATCGTTGATTACGTTGTAGGTGCAAAACCAGGTCCTGGGGTATTTGTCTTCGGAACTCACGACGATCCGAAGCAACGCCACTACCTTAACCTGTACAAACTTGGCGAAGGACCGCTCTACAGCTTCTACACTCCATATCACCTCTGTCACTTTGAGGTACCATTATCTGTAGCTCGCGCCGTTCTTTTCCAAGACTACGTCTTAAGCCCTCTAGGGACTCCTTTGGTTGATGTGATCACCACTGCCAAAATTGACCTAAAAGCGGGAGAAACTTTGGATGGTATCGGCTACTATATGACTTACGGACAGTGTGAGAATTCAAACATTGTCCAAGAGCAAAATCTCCTACCTATTGGTTTAGCAGAAGGATGTCGTCTCAAACGTGATATTCCCAAAGACCAAGTCTTAACCTATGATGATGTCGAACTCCCAGAAGGTAGACTTTGCGACAAGCTAAGAGCTGAACAAAACGCTCATTTCTTCCAATCTAAGACCCTAGCAGCTGTAAGTTAATTCTTTCTCTAAGGCTATTTTTTGAGAAACCCGGTTTCTATAAGAAACCGGGTTTTTGGACTCCCCGCGTGTCTCGACAGCACCATTTGGTTTAGGGACTTCCAGATAAAAAAATATCCAATTTTTTCTTGTGGTAGGTCTGTCTCAGACGTCAGGAATGAAAGGGCTGGCTTTGACATTTATTCTCTAATCATATAATTTTAAGGTACTACGTGGTAGATTAGCTCATGCAACATTAAACTTGGTACTAGTATCTCATACAAAGGTAGTGAAGATTTATTTCTGTTTTTTACTTAATGAGAGAAATATGGGTGTGATTAAATTATTTCTAGAGAAGTTTATCAAAGTTTGAGGACTTACACAATAAGGTGGGATTGATACAGGTAATCAAAAGTTTATAAAGATGCCGGATAACTGTAGCAAAGTTAGAATTATCAAAGGGGAAAATAGATAGAATAAACTATCTGGAAATTATAGAAATACTATTTAAAAAGTTCCGAACGTCGTTTTAAAAACTAAAAGGATTTTGGTTTATGTCTGGAATCTCAAGCTTAGGTGATGTAGATAAAATTTAAGGAACAAAGAGAGATGATTACCGTTGTGATAAAAAAAACTTAAATTTTAATGATATTTACGTAAGGAGGGAAGTGCGATCGTTGGTTTAACGAACTTTATAACAAACTCGTTGTCAAAACCTATAAAGAGACATTGTAAAATCCATGAACTTTCAGCAAGTTCAGCCGTCTACAGCTAAAGGTTAAGCACTCAGTAAGACTACGGTGTACAAATAGAACAAGCGATGAATACATCAAAAACTCAAATTCTGAATTTACCAAGACACTATTTCTTTCTTTTCTCCTTACGAAATTTTTATTGAAAATTAACAATCTCAAAATAAATTTTTAGTATCGTGAAAACCAAGAGATTTCAATAGTATAGTCAATCAGTTCATAAAAGCTAGACAAGGGTATAACTTTCGTAACATACATATCCTTTATCCTTTACATAGATTCATATACAGTAAATGCATCAGGTATAATTATGAAAATTGCCCTAGTACATGATTACTTAACCCAGAAGGGAGGGGCAGAGCGAGTTTTTGAATTGCTTTGCAAGCGCTACCCCGAAGCCGACGTTTTTACCTCCCTGTACGACCCAAAGAAAACAATAGACTTGGGAGAACGGGTAGTGAACACGACCTATCTGCAAAGTATTCCAGGAGCACCAAAGTATTTTCGGTTAATGGCTCCATTTTATTTTCCTGCATTTCGCGCTTTGGATCTTCATGACTACGACTTGATTATCAGTAGTAGCACGAGTTTTGCCAAAGCAGTACGGAAAAACCCAAGAGCACGTCATATTTGCTTCTGTCATAATATAACTCGTTTTTTGTGGGATACCGATACTTACTTAAGGGAGTACGGAGACTACCGCTATTTTGCTCCACTGATTGAACAGGTGTTCCAAGTCATGCGGAAGGTAGACTTAACTTATGCACAGGAACCGGATCTATACATTGCCAACTCTAGTGTTGTAGCTCGTCGGATTAAAAGCGTCTACGGTAAGCAAGCAATAGTGGTCAATTATCCCATTGACACAACTAAATTTGTTTTTTCAGATACAAAAGAAAACTTTTATCTTGCATCAGCTCGCATGATCAGCTACAAGCGACTTGATATAATAGTCGAAGCTTTTAACTGGCTGGGATGGCGTTTGCTAATATCAGGAGAAGGTCCAGAAAGACAGAGGCTAGAGTCTAAAGCATTGAAGAACATCGAATTTGTTGGACACGTCTCGGATACAGAACGTACTCAGTTGTTTTCTAAAGCTAAGTCTGTTATAGTGGCAGCCCTAGAAGATTATGGATTAGTTCCGGTGGAGGCAAATGCTAGTGGAACACCAGTCGTTGCATTTGGCGCGGGTGGGGTCCTAGATACTCAAATACCTGGAAAAACCGGAGTCTTTTTCAGGAGGCAAACACCAGATTCATTGCAAGCTGCACTATTGGAAGCCGGGGAAATCTATTGGGATTACGAAAATATCCGTAATCATGCGGTGGCAAACTTTTCTGAAGAGGCTTTCTTTGGAAAGGTAGAACAAGTTATTGATCGAGCTTGTGCTTTAAATTAATTAATCCAATTTTATTTGTTAGCTGAGGGATAGTAAACGTGGTTCAAAGCAGTATAAGTCCTTATGTAAATCCAGTTGCTGAGTCAGAACCGGGTTACGGACAACTGTTTGCGGTTTTAATACGCAGATTTCCTTGGTTTTTAGTAGTACTTGCGACATCTGTTGCCGTTGCAGGCTTAATGACCAAAAGGACACCCACTACCTATGGTAGCTCAATGCAACTTTTGGTAGAACCTAACTATCAAGGAAGAAAAGAAGCAGGTGGTACCGGAGTAGATGCTCAGTTTGCTGACCCGAACATTGAGGTAGATGCAGCAACCCAGCTCAACCTGATGGAGAGTTCGGAAATTTTGCAACAAGCTGTTAATAAACTCAAGCCCCAGTACCCTGATATTACTGTGGGTCAACTCAAAGGCTCGCTAGCGCTTGAGCAGGTGAGAACGAAAGAAGATAATGTTGCGACTAAAATCTTCAAAGTTGACTACCAAGATACCGATCCAGAAAAAACGTACAGAGTTTTAGATGTCATGCGGCAAGTTTATCTGGATTACAATATCAGACAACAAGACGAACGTATAAAACGGGGTCTTAAAGTTATCAGGGAACAAATAAAAAAAGTTAGCAGTGATGTAGCTAAGGCTGAAGCCAACTTACAAAGGTTTCGTAGAACACAGAATTTAATTAATCCAGAGACACAGGCAAAAGCGATAGAAGACGAGGTCGCTAGACTGGAGCAAGAACGACGCACAACTCTCGCTCAGTACAAGGAAGCTAAGGCTCGTTATGAATCTTTACAGCAACAGCTTCAAAGTACTCCAGAAAATGCACTTGTAGAAGCTCGTCTTAGTCAGTCTACGCGCTACCAAGGACTGCTCAATGAAATTCAAAAAACAGAATTGGCTTTAGCAGAGGAACGCCTGCGTTTTACAGATCAAGCTCCTAGTGTACAAAAGCTGGTAGAACAACTGAACAGCCAGAAAATATTACTGGAGCAAGAACAAAGAAGAACCTTGGGAGCAGAAGCAAATCAAGCCAACACCCAAGGAAAAGGTCTTCTACAGCAGGGACAGAAGAGTGAAATTGACCTCAACCTTGCTTCCGAACTGGTGAAAACCAAAACAGAAATGGGAGCATTAAGCGCCCGCGACCAGGTTTTAGCTAAAAAAGAGCAGGAGATGCGTGCCGATCTCAAAAGATTCCCGATTCTTCTTGCTGAGTATAACCGCTTGCAACCACAAGTACAACTCAATCGCGATAAGCTAGATCAGCTTCTGAAAGCCGAACAGGTATTGGAACAGGAACTCGACAAGGGTGGGTACAATTGGGAAGTTATTGAAAAACCCGAACCCGGTATGAGATTGGGTCCAAACCTTCAACAAAACCTCCTACTGGGCGCAGTTGTTGGAATCATGTTGGGCGGTGTGGCGGCTTTTGTTAGGGAAGCAGCGGATGATTCTGTGCATACCACTGCTGAATTGGAAAAGCAAATCGCCATCCCAGTGTTGGGAACAACCCCCAAATTACCACCCGCCAAAGCCCGAGATTCTGTTGTCAAGTTGCCATTTGGCAAACCCTCTGAACCCGCTCCTTGGACTATTCAGGTATTGCAGTCTCCACCACGTTGGGAATCGTTGGATCTGATTTATAAAAATATTGAACTTTTGAATTCAGTTTCTTCATTCAAATCGTTGATGATTGCATCAGCTTTGCCTGATGAAGGTAAGTCGGCTTTAGCATTGGGTTTAGCAATGAGTGCTGCTCGTTTGCACAAGCGTGTACTGCTGATTGATGCAAACTTGCGCGATCCCAGCTTGCACAAACAACTGAATCTTCCCAACGAACAGGGGCTTTCAACTCTTCTAGCAAGTGATGTTTCTATACCTAGTCAAATTAGTATACAGTCTTCCGGCTCATCTTACATCGATATTTTAACCGCCGGACCTACTCCAGCCGACCCAGCTAATTTACTGAGTTCTCCCCGTATGCAGCAACTCATGGCAAGCTTTGAGGAGAACTACGATTTGGTACTTGTAGATTCTACCCCCGTTCTTGGGTTAGTGGATGCCATGCTGACAGCATCATCCTGTCGTGGAGTCGTCATGGTAGCAAGCATTGGTAAGGTCACTCGAACTCAAGTAGCGCAGGCTACAGCCATGTTGAGTAGGTTAAACCTACTTGGAGTTGTTGCTAGCGGTGTTTCAAACTCTAAAAGTGCATACATACCCTATACACACCATCAACATCGCTTTGCTTTACAACAAGCCGTTGAGAAGTGAGTTTTTACTATCCTTTTGATACATCTGTTGGAATAAGCACATTCCTCTCAAGTACAGTTAATAAACAAAGCCTGCTTTTGCAGGCTTTTGTCATTTACCCGATCGCACAAACTAGAGCACCGGTACAGAAATTCTAAAAACCCAGTTTCTTCGACTTTGCTCAACGGAAAATCAGTCTTTTCAACGAGAGAAACCGGGTTTTTTAGCCCTACGAGTGAATACTGTACAGGCGCTCTGGTAGGACTTCGCGATCGCACCCAATTCGATTTCTCGTTGTAGTACTAGAAACCCGGTTTCGCATGAGTTACCGGGTTTCTAATTTTCGCAAATCCTACACAGTATTGTATTGGGAGCTACCGGATTTTGACCATAAGTCGATCAATACAGTTTCGACAAAGACTTATATTTTAGAGAAAAAAATTATCATAAAAGCTCACTTTAAACAAGTCAAAAATCTACAACAAACATTTACGACTTCTTTACTAGTTATTAGTTTTCTCTATGTATATATGTATTATGGACCAATACAGTTGGTATTAAGCAGGTATTTAGAAACCCAGTCTCTTGGAGAAAAAGGGTTTAGAGCGCCCCTCGCTAACCTTTAACATCAACCGTATTGTATTAAGGACCGTCGTAATAGATAAGAAAACGTTATCTTTAGCCACGAATCGCTTCCGGGCTCCCATCCCAGATTTCTAAATCTCCTCCTTAGAGAAAAATAATTAATCTTATGTCTCCAGACAGATGTTGTACATACCTAGAACCACAGATTATGAACCCATAAACTGACGTGTAACTAAGCATATGTATATTAATTAGCACTGTATGAAATTTGCCAGGTAAAGTCAGAAGTTGAAAGCAGGAATTTAATATTCTGAATTCTTTTCGGCACATTGATGGAGTTTGGCACGCATCTTCGGTTTATTTTTTCTACTGACTGTGTTTTGATTGACACAGCTTTAGTTAAGCAAATATTTACTTTTCGGGATGGAATTATTAGATTCATCACCATTAAATCAGTGAACAGTTATCAGTAATTAAGTATATGATGGAAAATTTAAAAGAGTTACCAATGTTTTTCACACCATGGTGGAGAGACTGTTATCTAATCTTGAAAAGAATAACCGATAACAGTTAAAACCATCACTGAATTTATCAGAAAATTGACCAAGACCAAATGTTACATCTTTAAAAGCTACGGAGTATAAATATAGAAACAGCTCGGTGGACTGGGTTTACGGATAAAGACCATACCAAGTTCATGCCATTGTCTTCACAATAAAGATTAATTTTTGTAAGCGTTCAGCTATTAGCCATTTTTCTGTCAGCTTTGATATATTTCCGAGTGTCTTGTAGACGTACAGAGGAGGCTAATTAAACATCAGCAGCGCTGATTATATCTAAAGTGCAGATAGCTGAGGGCTGAACGCTTACTAAGTTTTTTCTCGCTGGAAAAGCCGATTGTGATAAAATCTTCCCAAGGAACAAGTACAGCTACTTGGGTATTCATAGGAACTTAATAAATAGTGGATAAATCCGCTTGATATTTTAAAGAGTAAATAAAGAATCTGTTCGAGCAACTGTTATTACTACGGCATCAGATATCCTAGATATTAAGCCTTCGTCTCGAAGAAACAGTAAAAGAGTGGAAAGTCTGAGGCAAATCTAAAAAATTCTGTTACCGTATATTGTGCATCCGTAAAAAGGATTTGAAACAATGTGTAATTCTTATTAGGAATCATTATACATTTTCTTTTTCCACTCAATTTATTACCCTAGAAGTAAAAAGCAGTCTGTAGTTGGGCGCTTTAGCTTTTTCTGCCCATCAGGTCGGCAATCTACCTTGTTATGAGTTCAAATTCCTATGACGACTTCAATACTACCAACGATAGAAAATTACTATATTGTGAAGCAGCAATCTCCAGATAATCCTTCTCTAGACTTTACACTCCAATGGCGGCAGGGTCAGTTACTGGTGATGCCTCCAGGACAAGTGAAGCAACCACCCATTCCCTCACTACACGACACGCAATTGTTGGTAGAGTGCTTAAAACATTCTCCAGTCAATTTAGTTCGTATAGACCCCAAGTTGGGAGAAGCAAAACTGAAATTTTGGGCAGATGCGTGTGAGCGAGCCGACAAGCCTATATTCCTTCGGATACCCCATGACGATCACCAACCCAAATTGGGTCACCTGTCATTGAGATGGTTGAAACGTCTTGTAGATTGGATTGTAGCATTCATATTCTTACTAGCACTTGGTCCCATCACACTCTGCTTAGTATCACTCACACGCACTGACTCGGCAGAACCTCTTTTTGCCTGTCAGTGGTATATTGGAGAACGGGGTCGGCTCTTCAAAATCTTCAGGTTTCGTACAACCGCAGCACACAAGTCAAAACTTGAGAATGGCAAAGTATATCAGGGGAGTTTGAGCAAAGATGACTACGAAGATGAGCAAGAATTGACAACCGTAGGGCGTTGGATGCGAAAGTCCGGACTGGAGAATTTACCACAGTTACTAAATGTGCTGCGAGGTGAAATGAGTTTAACAGGACCCCGATGCCGATCTTTGCAAGATGCGGTTCGGCTGAATCCAGAAGCACAAAGACATCTGAATCGATTACCAGGAATTACAGGGTCATGGGAACTAGAAGCAGAGTCTAACCTGTTACATCTCGATAGTCAGATATTGTGATTTACTGGTTAGGTAGTGGGATATGCTTGGTGCCAACACAAATAAATCTCCAATGAATTTGTCGATCGCAGTCAGGTTATATTTCAGTAATAGCAAACACAGGTTAGCTGTTTCGAGTCTCCGTTCTAACAAAACGACTACCTACGCGAGTTGCGGTAATTGATGACTTCATTTGCCGCAATTAGGCACAAGTATAAAGTCTGATTTCGCAGTTTCCGGCATTTACCCACCCCTCAAAAATCACTGGCTGAACGATCGCGACACATTCATCTGTGCCAAACTAAATTTGATACCTACCCATGCACCCTATAATTTCCAACCCAGTTAGCAATTTGTTCTTAAAAATTATCAAAAGAACTAAATTTTGGAAGCAAAACTACCTCTTGCTGCGAGAATTTAAACACTTTCGCGGAACCGCTGTTTTGGCGATAGTGTTTACCATCTTTGCCGCCACCTTTGAAGGTGTTAGTATTGGTTTCCTACTCTCTTTTATCCAAAGTTTAACCAATTCAACACCAAAAACGGGGATAAATTTGTTGGATACGTGGATAGCAGTTCTGGCTCCAACAATTAACCCACTCTATATAATATCTCTGCTCATATTATTAAGCACTTGGGCTCGTGCAGGCTTCAATTACTTTTCATCGATTTACACGGAATCTGTTCAACTCAATCTTGCAGATCGTCTGCGAAAGCAAATTTTTGAACAACTTCAGTCCTTACCACTAGGATACTTTACAGAAGCTCGTTCTGGTGAAATCATCAATACGATGACCACAGAAATTGAGAGACTCAAGCAAGGTTTCAGTGGAGTTGCTTTTATATTGACTAGAACATTAGTAGTCGTTGTCTACTTTATCTGTATGTTTTGGATATCGTGGCAACTTTCTATGGTATCAGTCCTAGTCTTCTCCCTTTTAGCAGTCGGATTGACAACACTTAATGCCAGAGTTAGAGAAAGCAGCTTTGGAATTTCTAAAGCTAACGGTACATTTAACTCTGTAGCATTAGAATTTATTAATGGTATTCGCACCGTCCATGCATTTGGAACACAAGAATTTGAGAGACAGCGTTTCTACAAATCAAGTAAAGAATTGCTGACTGCTTCTATCAAAGTTGTTTATGCTTGGACTTTGGTGAAACCAATATCCGAAGGCATAGCGATGACAGTTCTCATCAGTTTGATTATTGTCTCGGTGACTGTGCTTTCAATGCCGATCGCTAACTTGTTAACTTTTTTCTTTGTTCTAGTTCGAGTTGTACCAAGTCTTCAAGATATAAATGGAACCCTGGCGTTTCTCAGTACTTTGAGTGGTTCGCTGGAAAACATTAAAGACTTAGTTAGACAGGATAACAAAACATTCTTCACAAACGGCAAAATCGAGTTTCCTGGTTTGCAACGTTCAATTGATGTCATATCAGTAGATTTCGGTTACGATCCCAGTAATTTAGTACTCAATAATGTCACCCTTTCCATTGAAAGGGGAAAGATGACAGCATTAGTGGGAGCATCAGGCGCAGGAAAAACAACACTGGTCGATTTAATTCCTCGATTCTACGATCCAACAGAAGGAAATATATTTATAGATGGTGTAGATATACGACAGTTTGATGTAAATTCACTACGCCGCAAAATGGCAGTAGTTAGTCAACATACCTTTATTTTCAATACTTCTGTTTGGGAAAATATTGCCTACGGGACACCAGATGCTACATCAAATGAAATTCGAGAAGCAGCCCGATTGGC
This sequence comes from Scytonema sp. PMC 1070.18, assembly GCA_035967975.1. GTDB lineage: Bacteria > Cyanobacteriota > Cyanobacteriia > Cyanobacteriales > Nostocaceae > Scytonema. The sequence continues at coordinate 50,902 of JAWQFQ010000034.1, read as the reverse complement.
AAATGCACTGGAGTTTGTCGAAGAAATGCCAGAAGGTTTTGATACCATACTGGGTGACCGTGGATGTCGCTTGTCAGGAGGACAGCAGCAGAGAATTGCGATCGCCCGTGCATTATTACGCGATCCAGATATTCTCATATTAGATGAAGCCACAAGTGCTCTTGATTCTGTATCAGAACGATTAATTCAAGAATCAATAGAAAAGCTTGCTGTGGGTCGAACAGTGATTGCGATCGCCCATCGACTCTCAACAATTGCCAAAGCAGATAAAGTCGTCGTTATGGAAGCAGGACGAGTAGTAGAACAGGGTAACTATCAAGACCTGCTAGAAAGACGCGGAAAGCTTTGGAAATATCACCAGATGCAACATTAATCGTAAGCGTTCAGCTATTAGCATCTCAGCCGTCAGCTTTAAAATATTATCGACATTCTATAAATGTATAGAGGTCGCTAATTAAATATCTTTAGCTTTGATAAAAGCTGAGGTGCTAAACGCTTACAAACAAGTGCATGACTCATATCTACCATATTCTTCCAGGGACTACCAATACTATGAATTCTCCATTTTCTTATCTACCTAGAACGTATGAAAGTTTCCGTTATTATCTCCAACTACAATTATGCTCGTTACCTACCATCTACTATTGAGTCAGTCATCTCTCAGACTTATAAAAACATCGAAATTATAGTCGTAGATGACGGGTCCAAGGATAATAGTCCGGAAGTGATATTACAACTGTCACAAAAATATCCCGGAAAAATCAAAGCAATTTTCCAAGCCAACCAAGGACAAGGCGCAGCTTTTAATACAGGATTTGAAGCCGCTACTGGAGACATTGTTGCCTTTTTAGATGCAGATGATGTGTGGAAGCCTAATAAACTGCAAAGGATAGTAGAAGAGTTCCACAGGTCAGATATTGTAGGTGTGATGCACCTCCTAGAATACATTGATGGAAGTGGTAATGTTATACAAAAAGGAACCAAAGTAGGAAGAACACTAGAAGAAAACTTGGCAAAACTTGTTGTAGAAACAGGCAATGCTTGGTGTTTTCCTCCAACCTCCGCACTAGCTTACCGACGCAGCACTCTCTCAAAAGTTTTCCCCATCGACTCAATCAAGTGGCGCTTGTGTGTTGATGGTTGTCTCATATACTGTACAGCATTTTTAGGCAAAATCAAAACACTAAATGAAGTGTTAGGTAGCTATCGAGTTCATGGTAATAATAATTACATGAAGATGTCAGAAGAAATGACTGTTGCAGCAGTCAAATCTCAATTGGGAATTGAGATGACTAACCAATACATTAACGAATTTTTAGAGACAATCGGACACCAGTATAGAGTCGATTTGTCTCACAATCTTCAGTATCGACGTACACGTTATTACTTGAATGGTAAGTGGGATGCTCCCGAGGCTATAGCCATCTCAATTTCCATCCTAAACTGGCGCTTCTATAACCTCCTCGAAAAAGGTTACTACTTTTTTAGATTTTGGCTAAAAAATCTACAATTCTTCTATCAACAGCACACTTATGCGAAATCCTTAAAACGCTCTTGTAGTTAGTTATAAGGACAATCGGTTTGTGTAGATAAGCAAAGCTTTCCTCCACTACTCCTTTAAGTGGAGGATAAGCAAAAAATCTGACAAGATAACCAAAAGTCGTACAAAAGGACACTAGAATAAATAACTCAAGGAAAATATGGATAATACAACGAATGACCAACAACCTTTGGTTAGTATTATTACCCCAACCTTTAACCGCCCGGACTATCTAAAAGAAGCGTTGACAAGTGCTGTTAACCAAACATACAAAAATATTGAAATTATTGTTTCTGACAATTGCAGTCCGAACAACCCTCAATCAATTGTCGAGTCTTTTCAGGATTCCAGAATTCGCTTCTTCCGCAATTCATCGAATTTAGGGATGTTTACGAATACAATCAATACCTTTAAAAAGGCAAGAGGCAAATATGTAGCCAGTTTGCTTGACGATGATATGTGGGAAGAAACCTTTTTAGAAAAGCTAGTACCGTCACTGGAAGCCAATCCAAATTTGGCTCTGGCTTTTTGCGATCATTATATTATGAGAGGTGATGGAACCATTGATGAAGCTGCTACAGAACAATGTTCGCGGTACTATAAACGAGCCGATCTCAAACAAGGGATGTACCAACCTTTCTATCACTTAAGCTTAGTAGATAGATCGGTTTCTACAGCAACTGCTGCTGTGATTCGTAGAGATGTTGTAGATTGGGATAGCATTCCACCGGAAGTCGGGAGCTCTTGGGACATATACTTAAACTATTTGTGTTGTCGTTCCGGTCTTGGCGCTTATTATTGTTCGGAAAAGTTAACTCGGTATCGGGAGCACGAACAAACAGATACTATGCTGAATGGAGGTCGCAACTCGCAAGCAAAAATCCGCAAAGCAAAAGCTGATATGTTCTGCTACGAGAAGTTTATCGAAGACGAAAGGCTCCAGAGTTTGAGACCCTATTTTCAAAAGCAATTGGGTCATATAAGCACAACTTTAGGAATCGGCTTAATGCGATCGCAACAAATCCAAGAAGCACGTCCTTATTTTTGGCGTTCCCTACGTCAAAAGCCTTGCTTTCGGACAGTCGCTGCCTTAATGTTAAGCTTCATTCCCCCCAAAATTGCAGCAAAATTTTAACACTCATCAGTGACATGATTAGATTTAAGTCTACTATTAAGACCGAAAGCATTGGTGTCTCTTTTAAACCCCTAACCCTACGTATACTCTCCCTAGCGGTTGACAACTAGTAGTGATTAAAAAAAGTAGGGGGAACAATTAGGAGCTTTTACAATCAAAACAACTAATAATATAAAATGAGAAACTTTTTATAGAGGAAAAACTATGCGGTTATCGGCTTGTATTACCACTAGAAATCGTCCAGATACCTTAGAAGAATGCCTGCAAGCACTGTGGAATTCTAGTGTTAAACCCCATACAGTTGTTGTTTCTGATGATTCACCTAGTTTAGAAGTCCAAGAACAAAATCATCAGATTGTTAAAAAATATCCAGGAACTCAATATATTCTCGGTCCCCGTCGTGGAGTTTGTGCTAACCGCAATAATGCTGTAAATGCTACAGCATCTGACGACACCGATTTTGTAGCTTTTGTTGATGATGATATTTGTGTTCAACCAGATTTTATTGCTCGTGCTTTAGATAGATATAGTCAAATGTCTTCGGAGCAAAGGAATCGTACCATCCTTTCAGGTATCAGTCAAAACCCAGAAGGGACTTACGAGATGGTATCAGGTAAGTTATCGTTCCGAGGATATTTCTGTAGCTCTACTGTTCCAGAAACTGTCGCCATTCATGCTGCTTTATTTCCCAGAGAATTTTTTGACCAAGAACAGTGGGACGAAAATATATTCTTTGGTTATGAAGATGCAGAATTGTGTTTGCGAGCTTTAAAGCATGGTTATAAAATTATTCACTGTCCTGATTTACGAGTTATTCACGCAGGAGGCGTTGGTTTTAAAAGTAGTTTGCACGAACCAGGTATTGGTAGTTTAACAAAATATGAAATTTCAGTAGAAGCAGCTAGACTTTATGTTGGTATCAAAAGATACAAAAAGTTAGAGCCTAATCCTCTAAAACTAGCAGCATTTCTCATCTTATACTTTGGTCATATGGCGGCATACCTTTTAAAGCGAGGAGCAATTCAAGCTTTTCCTGAAATTGTTCGCCTTTCTCATATTCAACGGTTATGGCAACCGTCCATCATTTAAGTCCTAAATAAAATACAGGATGATTACGCGTGAAGCTCTGTATCGTTACCCACAATGTTATAAAAGGTGATGGCCAGGGTCGGGTGAATTATGAGGTTGTTCAGGAAGCAATTCGTCGCGGTCACCACGTTACCTTATTGGCATCTCAAATATCTCCGGAATTACAACAAAACAATCAAGTTCAATGGGTATCTATTCCGGTAGAAGGGTTACCAAGCGAATTACTTCGTAACTTAGTCTTTGCTTGGCGCAGCACAAAATGGTTGCGGAAACATAACTCGGAGTTTGATGTCGTCAAAGCAAATGGTGCGATTACTTGGGCTAAAAGTGATGTCAATGCAGTACATTTTGTCCATAGTTCGTGGTTGAAATTTTCCTCTGGGTCAGTAAAACCAAAATCAATTCAATCAGTCCTAAATATTAGGAAAATTTTCTATAATTTTTACCAGTGGCTTTATACGATTCTAAATGCGCGTTGGGAAAAACAAGCTTTCGTGCGAACGCAGGTAGTAGTTGCTGTCTCTGATAGAGTAGCCAAAGATTTATTAGAAATTGGTGTACCGCCAGAGTCCATTCAAATTGTTCCCAATGGTGTAGATTTGCAGGAATTTTCACCGGGGATTTGCGATCGCCAAAAGTGGGGACTTCCAGAAGAAGTCCCCCTAGCATTATTTGCGGGAGACATTAGAATCTCTCGTAAAAACTTAGACACCGTATTGTACGCCCTAGTAAACGTACCGAATTTACATCTAGCAGTCGCAGGTGTAACCGAAGGTAGCCCTTATCCCCAACTAGCAGCATCACTGGGAGTGAGTGACAGAGTACATTTCCTGGGATTGCGACGAGATATACCATTCGTCATGAAAGCAGTCGATTTCTTTGTCTTCCCGTCACGTTATGAGCCTTTTGGGTTAGTGGTGATTGAAGCAATGGCAACCGGAATACCCGTAATAACCGCAATCTCAACAGGAGCCTCCGACCTTGTTACACCAGAAGCAGGAATAGTTCTGCAAAACTCGGACGATACAGAAGCTATGGTACAGGCGCTGTTGTCTTTGGCAAACAACCCCGATCTAAGAAAGAAAATGGGTCAAACAGCCAGAGTGATCGCCGAACAACACAGCTGGAAGAGTATGGCACAGCAATATGTGGATATATTTGAGGAGTTAAAAAACTCATGACTGTTACAGTTATAGTACCCACGTACCGCCGCCCTAAAGACCTAGCACGTTGTTTAGAGGCACTTCAAAAACAAACTCGACCAGCAGATGAGGTCATAGTCGTCGTTCGCGATACAGATACTGAAACCTGGACATATATTGATGCATTTAATCTCAACTTTTTACCATTACGCACGGTAAAAGTCAAGGTTCCTGGTGTAGTAGCAGCGATGAATGCAGGGCTTGATTCAGCAACGGGAGACATTGTCGCCTTCACAGATGATGATGCTGCGCCCCATCCTGACTGGTTGGCACGGATTGAAACTCACTTTCAAGCAGATGAACGTGTTGGTGGTGTAGGTGGGCGCGATTGGGTGTATCATGGTACCCGCTTGGAAGATGGTCAGAGCGAAGTCGTTGGTCAATTAAGTTGGTTCGGTCGAACGATAGGCAACCATCATATAGGCACGGGTGAAGCACGAGAGGTTGATATCCTTAAGGGAGTCAACATGAGCTTTCGACGAGCTGCCATCAAGGAACTACACTTCGATCAACGAATGCGAGGTACTGGTGCTCAAGTTCACTTCGAGGTAGCATTTTGCCTGACGTTAAAACGTGCAGGTTGGAAGCTTATTTACGATCCAAAGATAGCAGTCAATCACTATCCGGCACAGCGTTTTGACGAAGATCAACGCAACTCTTTCAATGGTCTTGCCGTCACTAATGCCGTACACAATGAAACCTTGGCATTGCTAGAACACTTGTCCCCTACTCAGAAGTTTGCCTTTTTCTTTTGGTCAACATTCGTAGGAACCCGCGACGCGATGGGTTTTATCCAGTGGTTGCGGTTCCTACCAAGCGATGGTTTTCTAGCAGGGCGAAAATTACTCGCATCTTTACAAGGTCGTTGGCAAGGGTGGCGAACCTCTAAGAGTGGGTATAGGGTCTAGGGGGCGGGGTGTGGTGAAACTCTTCCCTACACCCTACACCCTACACCCCACACCCTGAACTTTGTCATTTTACTGCGGAAAATACCAGTGGCTCACATACAAACACACCATACTACACCCACAAAAGGCGTCTCCTTCGGATTCCAACCGCCGTTAGCTTGGGCTGCAATCCTGTCGCTCGTTTTTTTTACCACTGTGTGCCTCCTAGCAGGTGCTGCAGGAATCTTGCGAACAGCATATATAGGGCTTTCCTTCGCTGTTGGTCTTTTACTGTATGCGCGATATCCCGTCCTATACATAAGTTTTACCTGGTGGATGTGGTTTGTTACACCATTTATTAGTCGCTTAGTAGATTTAAAGAGTGGCTGGGACCCATCGCGTTTGATGCTGGTGTCGCAGTACTTAGTGACGCTCTTGACTGTTCACACTCTTATCAAACACCTTCCCAGATCCCTCCGGGAAGGTGGGTTACCCTTTTTACTAGCAACTTTGGGTGTATTTTATGGCACAATGATTGGGTTAGTCAAAACCTCTCCCATGACCGCAGCTCGGGGAGTTTTAGACTGGTTGTCTCCCATAGCTTTTGCCTTCTACTTATTCATACATTGGCGAAATTACCCACAATACCGTCAAAACATACAGAGTACATTCCTTTGGGGCGTGTTGGTGATGGGAATCTATGGAGCTATACAATTCTTAGTGGCTCCGGAGTGGGATCGGTTCTGGTTAATCAGCACCAAACTCACTAGTATGGGAGACCCCGAACCGCTCATGCTACGAGTGTGGAGTACGATGGCATCACCTGCACCCTTTGCAGCGATTATGATGGCGGGTTTGGTGTTGTTATTTTCTAGCCAAGATTTTTTACGCATTCCAGCCTCAGCAGCAGGTTACTTAGCCTTCTTACTAACAACAGTACGGACTCTATGGGGAGCGTGGGTAGTAGCATTTTTAACAATGGTCACTTCCCTCAAGCCACGCCTGCAAATGCGTTTAGTGGTCACCATCTTAGTGATGGCTATTTGCGTCGTTCCTTTGATGACCATTAAGGAATTTTCCGATCCGATTATGACACGTTTTGAATCTTTCGGTAATCTTGAAAATGACGATAGTGCTAAAGTCAGACAAAAAATTTATGAAGAAGGTCTGAGCAGAGCCCTTTCCAATGGTTTAGGTAATGGAGTCGGAAATACCTTTATTGTTAATGACAAGGGGATTTTAGTACCACTTGTTATTGACAGTGGCTTTTTGGATACATTTTTTACATTAGGTTGGTTTGGCGCTGTCTTTTACTTGAGTGGAATGCTCCTGCTGGTAATGAAAGTCTTTCAGTCTGCTGAAGCCCGCTCTGATTCTTTTGTAGCAGCGGCTCGGTCAATCGGTTTGGGTATGATTTCAACCCTAGCCGGAAACAGTGGAATGCTTGCGATCGCAGGAATGGTTCTTTGGGGCTTTCTAGGGATTGCACTCGCAGGACAAAACTACCATAAGCAGCAACGAATATCTCAGATGAATGAGGCTATACTCAATTCTATTCCCCCTCGGCACATATAAAGCAGCAAGCACTTCAAGCGGTCAGCTATCAGCTAAGAGCCAAAAACTTATAGCTTATAGGTTTTAGCTGAATCTCTCATCTGTTGTTTGTTCCCGTGCAAAGTATTCGTGAAAAGCAAGAAACCCGCTATCTCCAAGATACCGGGTTTCTAATCTCCCCTGATTCATAGGATGAATTTTGGCTCGCGCATAAGGGCGCAGTCGTTCCCGTAGGTTAGACGCAAAGGCGCAAAGCATCAAAGTTTATCCCTAGCTAGAAATCCCAATTCATCCCACAATGATGCAACGCCTGAAATGGTATTACTTAGCACTTTCTGGTAACGCCGATGGATATACACCCTTAAGAATCAGCACAGGTTTTTGTTTGTACTCTGTTTCTACACGATTTCGCACGTCTTGATTCCAACCCAAATTAGGGTATTCTCTCTCAATGTCAGCAACAACAAACTGGCGAAGCGTACCAGTAGCAACAACTCTACCGTTCTCTTTAATAAGCCCTGTATTGTTCAGTGGACCTGTAACCAGCACCAACAAAGGTTGATTGCCAAACAGCGCATCGTTCTTAAGGGTAAAGACTTGAGGACTGTAGATAGTTTGGACGTCAGCAGGTACAGCAATGACTTTATTATAGTATGTTTGTGGTTGCTCAGCAATTTCACCTGGTGTTGGTGCTAGCGCTATTGAGCGAGCAATAATTGCCGGGTTACCTTCATACTGTTTATACGCATTCGGTTCACCCAAATTAATGCCGTACTTTTGGTTAATCTCATTAAGATTAAACCTCTCAACTTCACCTGTAATTTGCAATTGTGCGTCTTGAGGCTCAGGAAGAACAACAGGGTCACCTGAAGCATTCACAACTAAAATTCTGTCTCCACCAAAAACCTGTGAATCAGAAATGGTAAATACGTTGTCATTAATCTTCTGAATAGGTTCGCTTCTGACAGTAACGGGCTTACCGATAAGAGCCGCTGTCTTCTGAGATACTTCTTGTGCAGTCACGTTTTCGGCTTGTTGTGATGTTCCAGAAGCGGGAGAAGCGTCTGTTTGTGTTGTTGTATCAGGAGATGTTGCTTGTTGATTATCGTTAGCACACGCAGGAAGAACCAGAGCCATGCAAGCAATAGCTACTGCACCTACACTCTTCTTCCAGTTACCTTGAAGACTATTGTGGCTATCTTTATCAAATGTGGTCATTTCTCCTCCTTGACTTGATATCACTCATCATGCAATTTGTGCATGAAGTACATTAAGACCTTTGCGATAAATTCTTTTTCTTAATGCTGAAAAATTTTTCAGTACCTTGCCTATGTCAAATAAATCATTAAAATGATTTCAAAAAATTGAATTAATCGACCTTCCCTACAGTAAAGAATATGTAGGCTCTTCACCTTCTATCTAAGGAAGGAAAGCAGAAATTAAATTTTAATCAGCCAACTTCGCAAATGTATTGACTCAACAAATTCTAGGTAGCTGTTCGTTATTTAGCATTTCCAGAATCCGACTGGAACCAATTTTACTAATTAATGTAACAAATCCGTGCGATCGCTTATTTTCCACCTTACCCATAACGCATGCTGTAGGAGGTTCCCCAATCCGTTGCTGATAATTCTGCATAATGGAAAGCGCTTGTTCAGCCATCACAGCAGGAACAAAAGCACAAAAGCGGCCTTCATTAGCAATATACATTGGGTCAAGTCCCAAAATTTCACACGCACCCTGTACGTCTTCACGAACGGCTACTTGGGATTCATCAATGGTTATGACAACACCAGCCGCCGTCGCAATTTCATTCAGTGTACTAGCAAGACCACCCCGAGTCAAATCGCGCAAACAGTGAATTTCAATCCCGGCTTGGAGTAATTCAGAAACCACATCAGCAAGGGGAGCACAATCACTCTCAATAGTAGTTTCAAATTCCAGACCTTCCCGCATTGCCATAATAGCAATACCATGCCGACCAATATCGCCATTGAGCAAAATAACATCACCAGGTTGAACTGAAGTGGGAGCGATCGCCCAGTTATGTTCAACTAAACCCACACCAGAGGTATTGATAAACATCCCATCACCTTTACCGCGATCGACAACCTTTGTATCCCCTGTGACAATTTGGACGTTAGCAATTGCAGCTGCTTGGCGAATGGATTGCACAACTCGCCAAAGGGTTTCCATTGGCAATCCTTCTTCTAGAATAAAGCCAAGGCTAAGATATAGGGGACGCGCACCCGCCATAGCCAAATCATTCACAGTACCGTTCACAGCCAAAGAACCAATATCTCCACCGGGAAAGAAGAGCGGACGTACTACATAGGAATCTGTGGTAAAGGCAATACGGTTACCACTCAAGTGTAACGTTGCTGCATCATGCTGAACGCGATCGGGGTTACCAAAAGCAGGAATAAACATCTGTTCAATCAGTTGGTGCATTAACCGCCCCCCTCCCCCATGCGCTAATAGAATCGTTGGGTATTGCTGAATGGGAATGGGACAAGTTAGGTTGAAGTCTGGATTGATAGTCATGCAATTAAATAGAATCTCTTGTGGCAAATTAAAGCATTTAAACTTAACATAGGGCAGGTGCTGGATTTAAGGCAGATTTACGGCACGTATCTGTTAAAATTCAACCACTGGTCACGCTTTATGACGTAAAAAGCCCATTCCACATCGTAGAGTTGAATGTTCTTATAATATTGCATCCCTATTTTCTCCATCACTCGAAGTGATGCAAGATTTTCTGGCTTTGCTAATGCTACTAATCGCTCAAATTGTAAAGTTTTAAAGCCGTAGCTTACTAGAGCAATTGCAGACTCTGTTGCTAGTCCCTGTCCCCAATACTGACTCGATAGCAAGTAATTGACTTCAACTTCGTCAAGAGCTGCTAAGTACTCCAATCCGCAATGTCCAATCAGCTGTTGCGACGCTTTATAAATCGTTGCCCATCGACCAAACCCGTGTTGCTCCCAGTGTAACAGATAGGATATCAAAAACTCCTGAGTTTGTTTGAATGAAGCGGGTTGTGAAAATAAGCGATATCTCATTACCTCAGGGATACTATATATTTCGGCTAAATCATCTAAATCCGTTTCGGTAAGTGGACGTAATAGCAGACGCGAAGTTTCTATCGTAGTCGAAGTACCAGATAGTTCTTGGAAAGTCATAGAAGTATCCACTTATAGAAATAGTTGACACTATTATCATATTAAGAAAACGCGATCGCAAAAGTAAATCCTTACCCCAGCAAACGTTTGAGTTGTTTGTATACTTCATCGTCGTTACGTTTACCAACTAAAATCACTTCAACTAAATCTGTATCTGCATCAAAGTGGTAAACAATACGATATTCTCCCGAATCTACGCGATAGTATCCAGGATAACCTGTTAATTCTTTATAGTCTGCGGGTAGGGGGTCAATATTGAGCGACATGACTTTTTTTGCGATTTGAGCAGCGACTTTAGGCTGTAAACCTTTTAGAAAATCGAGAACTGTTTCTAAACCGTCTAATTTTGCCATACTGTAAATTAGTCATCAAGCGCTGCTAAACGTTCGAGTTCTGCGGTAAAAATCTCCGAGCCTACCATTTTAGATTTAGCTACAGCCATTTGTGCTTGTTGACCTAAAATTAAATCTTCTAATTGAGTCATTCGATTCATTAATTGTTCGTAATTTTCGACTGACATAATTACGTAATTAGATTGTGATTCGCTTGTCAGGATGATGGGTTCGGTTGTAGCTTGTTGTAGGGCATCGCTGTGGGGATTTTGGATGTCTCTAAGGGGAAACTGGCGCATTTTCAAGTTTTCCTTAATGCTTTTTTTAGTTATTGTAACAACTGGAGCATTCTATTGCTTTGAATATCTCAGTACTTTGTATCTTGGGAGACAGTAATGAGAATTCTTTGAGATGCACCTGACTTGATTTCCATTTTCGGAAACAACACCTAAGTTACTGGGTTTCTCGCACCTCAGCTACCGAAAATCTACGCAGTATTGAGAGGTATGTTTTCGTGTTACAATCGCAACGCAACATGAGCGTTGTAATTACGTGACAGATATTGCACGTAGCACAATACTTAACATTTGTTTACCATTAGCGTGGAAGACATAAGGCTAAATCCTTACTCAGTTCTCTGGCTGTTTGGTAGCGATTGCTAGGATTTAGTTTTGTCACTCGCAAGATAACTTGCTGTAATTGAGGAGTGATGGAAGTCATCTCTTCAAGGTTAAAGCTGTCTTGTTCACTTCTAACGTAAAATTCTTTAGGATTTTTTCCTGTTAGTAAAAAAATAAGTGTTGAACCAATTGCGTATAAATCAGACTGGGGCAAAAGTTGACCTCTTTCCTGTTCAGGAGCACTAAAAACGTTAAAGGGAATATGATTCTCTGAAAGCGTTTCCATATCCTTTGCCTTTTTATGGTCAAGCAAAAGTACACGGTTGTCGAGTTTGCGTAGGAAAAGATTCGAGGGGTGAATATTTCCGTGGATGAGTGGTGGTGTCAAAATGTGAATATCATGTAACACCACACAGGTTTGAAGCATCCATTGAATACCTTGCTTCAAAGCAACATACCCCTCCTGACGGATATATTGCTCCAAATTCAGGTCATAAATCTTATTGAATTGGGGGAAGAGTAGTGTACTTTCTCTAGTATATTGCTTTACTTGTTGCTGTAATTGAGATACTTGAGAAGACAATTTATCCTGATTTGTGTGAAAATTTTGTATTTGATTTTTCAGGTATAATAATTCATTTTCTATTTCGCTGTGCTTCCTTCGATTGATATTATTATTTTCAATTTCTTGTTGCTGTTTATCTTCAAATAAATTCAGTCTCTGTAATAATTTTTCTTCAAAAAATTTATTATTTTCGATAGAATTTAGTTTCTCCTCAATTATCTTGAATTTATCATTTTGAGTTTCGACATTTTTTGTAAAACTACGCTCTATTATAGAAAATTTTTCCTGTAATTGAGAAACTAGATTGCTAAGATTTTCCCAAGTAATTTTATCAGTATTATCTTCAATTTGATGCAAATTTTGAGCAATTATTTTCTGTAACTGTTGTTGTGCATTTTTTAGATGTTCTTCAACTTCAGCTTGCTGCTGAGTTAATTGCTGTGATAATTCTTCAAATTGCCTTTGTATTTCTGCTAAACTATCTAGAACAACAAAAGACTTTTTAAAATTATTAATAATTTCTTTTATTTCCTGATTAACCCAATCGGATTCATTAAATTCTTGTATCATAATTGACATATCCTTTACTTAAGTCAGTCGCTTGAAACCTTCCTGGAGAAGTTTAATTTTTTCGCTCAACTCGAAGCAATTGTTATTTAATTGGCGTAGCATAGGGAGCATTTGTTCCATGAGGTCATTGCTATCACAGTCTTGTGACAAGAGAGACATCTCTTTGAGGAACTCGCTCACTCTATTATCTTTGGGCAAGAGATTATTATTTTTCAATATGATTAGTGTACTTATAAAACTTTTATCTTTGTTTTCTAAAGCTTTTTCATCCAAATCGAGTGGTATTAAGTCAACGATAGAACCATAATCAAGGCTCCTGTCAATAACTTGCCATATTAGTATACGTAAATCTTCTCTCCTCCAGCAAAGAGTACGTAATGCTGAGCTATCTTTAAGCAGATTAATTAATTTTTGTCCAATGATATCGTGGTCATATGGCGATTTTATCCACCGCTCAATCAACTGTCTTACCAGATTTCCTAAATCTTCATCTCTATTTAGTAAAATAGATGGATTAGCTTGGATATTTTTCACAGTCTCCTCTAATTGCCCTAATGTCTGCCTTAAGCTCTCAAACATCTCTAACTGATTATTCTGAGAATTATCTTCAATAAAACATTTGAACTCATGAGTTAATAGTAGTTCTTGATAAAACCAAGCAATTAACTCAGCGTCTTGAACCTGGTGCAAAATAATACGTGCATCTTGTAGCTTGTTTGCAGTTAGAGCTATGTGAACCAAATCCACTATCTCTTTTTTAGCTAGCTTTATCTGTCTTGGCTTTTGAGAATATTGCTGAAGCACATAAGCAGGTACGTCATATTGTTTTCCGTAAATCACTTTCTCCTCAAAAGGCATTACAGATTGACGCTGTGGATTCGGGAACAAACGAACATTGAGTGTGGATTGTGTCCAACTACTGATTTGCTCTTGTTGGAGAAGGGCTCTTCGTAAATCGTCCATTCCCTCCAATTCTAAAGAAGTATCTTGCTCTATATCCCGCCAATACAAATCGAGCAAGATATGTTCTAGCCCATTGGCATTGGTTTTCAGAACACCCCAAGGTTGCTTTCGTTGCTGAATGAGGTCTTGGCTAAGATTATGGTGACCACTAGCAAAAAAGATATAAGCAAGCAGAGTTTCTAGCCAACGACCAACATTTTGCTGGAAACCTCGCTCGATAAGATTCTGCAGTTGTGGAAACCTACCTAATTGATAGTTAACATACAAAGCCAATTGGTAGTAAACTTGAAGTGCTGAGTGAAAGCGATCGCGATTCTCTGCCTTACTCAGAGTTTGCGCGGCTTGTTCTAAATAACTCAACGTTCCTTGCCAGTCATTTTGCAGTACGCGGCATATGGCGAGATTTAAAACCAATTCTGGGATGTTGACGCCACGAACCCGAATTTCTCTCCATTTTTCTTTCAAGTGTTGTTCAGCTTGTTCAACCTTACCTGCATATAAGTAGTCGTCCCGAATCTTTTTCATAGACTTGGCAACTGCAGCAACATCTTTTTTAGCCCTAGGATAGCAAGATTCGTCAATCTCTAAAGGTAATGGTAGTTTCAGTAGCCAGTTGAGATTCTGTGAAAAACGGGTAACAATTTCTTCTAGCATTGCCTGACGTAGCTTGAAATACCTGAGTTGGTCGTAAGCAATCAGGAGTGCAATTTGTATATCAAGAGCCTTATCAAGCCGATAAGCGTTTAACAGATACTCTAATCCATGAAAGGGCTTGATGTTGCCCTGTTCTTGGTTAAGAATAGCAATACCTACAGCATAATAGCTAAAAGTCTCCAAGTCAGGATTAGTAGTAAGCAGCTTGTGACCAGTAAACTGACGAGCAACTTGGCAGAGAATATAAATAATATCGTTGTTTGTCTCACAGTTAGCTAGCCGTGTCCATAATTTCTGTGAATATGGTTTGTTAATTAACCGTTGTATAAGCTTTCTGATGTTAATGTAGGTACAAGGAATATTACACTTGTTTAACCAATTGACCAAACGTGGTGTCGCATTATCATTTTCATTTAATGTCTCCAGGTCGTTCATCATTTCTTGCCATCGAGAATCTAAACGCTTGAAAGCATTCATATAGTGGCGTTCGAGTGTTTCGCGAATTGATTCATCTGTGGTTGTACTAACCCCAAAGTCAGTACCAATCGACCCTCCAAGTAACCGGAAATCGGCTAACTGTTGCAAATTATTAATATCTTCTAATCGCACAATAATTGGCTCTTCAAGTTGTTTAGAGTCAATTTGCTGAAGAGGTAATAAAATGAAGAGATATGTCTCTTTCACTTTAACCTTCAGGTACAATCCTTCATTAGTTTCTCTATAAAGCTCGGCTTCTATCTCTTGACCAATTTCTATTTGTTTAATTTGCGAACTGTGCTTTAGGCTAAATGTATTATTTTTAAGTTTGTAAATTTGGATAGTGTCACCGGGTGCGAACAATTCTGCTGCTTTTACATTTGGACTCCAAGCCAAGCTTGCGTTTGGAATATAACCCAAAGTTTGTTTATAGATGAATACTAAGCCATGTTCTAAGGTATAACAAACATGAGCACTAAAGATCTTATTTGTTGGTAAGCTGTCGAGTTCAGATAAGTTAGGCGCACTTACGGATAAACGTTTGCGCTCATCTGCTTCAGCGTATTCTGCTTGTTCGAGACTCACTGCTACCCACATACCAGGTTGAACACAGGGTTGACTTTGGGCTCCCTGTACTAAGGTTTTATGGGATATAAGTGTTTGTACTCCATCTACATCTAATAACACACTATCAACAGCACCCCTATGACCTTGATTGCACTTTAAAACTTGGGCTTGAAGCACAGTATCTGGTTGATTTTTAAGTTGTGAACTTAATATTTCCAAAGTTCGTCGGCGAATTGTTTTTAGTTTATAATATGTCTTACCAGCATCGGTTTTGTAGATCGCAACCCACATTCCCTCTTGCTGAGGACTAAGAATATCATCAATGGTGTTGGGTCTTGTCGTATCAGACCACCAAATGCGGGAACCCTCTATCTTAATATTCTTTTTTTTAGGTATCTTAAGAGTCAGGTCTACTGTATCAGTGTTAGTTTTAACGATTTTGCCATATGCAAAAACAGGACTCTTATCCAAAACTTCGTCTATGGAGAAAGAATTAGGAATTTGCTTTAGAGTTATTTTTTGCAGACTGTGCTTGATATAATCTATTATTAACCATATTGATTGACCAGGTTGATAGTCATAAATTGAGTTTTCTGGAAGTAACTCTTTGACAAAATGCTCTAGTTCTAGGTGTTTGGCTTTGATAACTATTCCTGAAGCTGTCGGTACGACTTCTTGAACTTCTGCTTCAAGAATTTGATTTCTTTGCATATTATGAAGTATACAAAGTTCTATCTTCAGAATTTTCATCCAAAGGCGCTCAGTATCTTCGGCGGAGGAAATTTCTAATCTAACAGTAAAGATGTCTCCAGGAAAAAAGCGTTTAAATTCACTTTTCTGTAAAGAATAACCATAAAAGTCAAATGAAGAAGCTGGTATAGCAATGAGTTTTCCTGGCTCTAATTCAAAGATTTGTTCCTCACCTTCTGCACAGACATAGGTGAGTTCTAAAGGCTCGCTACACCTTTGTTCTAGTTGTAAAAATTGCCGTAGGTAGGTAAGTGGTAATGGCTTATTGTAGCGTTTTTCATCACTTTCATCGTATCGCAGTGAGAATAGCTTTTTGTCATTTATATTAATGCTTGTAGCAACAATGACTTGACCGGGCTGTAACTGTTTTCTTAGATAGGTAATTCTATTATTAATGCGGTATGTTGCATAGTTGCTTTGCAAGTAAACAGTCTTACCATCTCCACCCAACATTTTAATGCGATCGCCAGGAAGATGGCTGTCAACATACAACTTCTGTTGTTCATCTTCATGACTTCGTTCACCCAAGATTACGAGACGGTTTGGATCGTCAAACGGTATATGTAACAGCTTGAGTCGCATTTCATAGTCAATATCTTGTCTAAAGTTATCTTTTGATTCCAGTTTTCCTTCAATATTGCCATAGTCTGGTAGGAAAAATTTCCACAAAAATCTTCCATCTTGCAAGGTGGTTCTGTAATTTAATTGAGCACGTACTAACATTCCTGAACGCAGATATCGATCTAATAAATTATTTTTTTCGATATCTTCTAGCTTCAGATATATCTGAGAAGAACGGTTTTCAATCTGGATTCTGAATAGAAGAGTATTACCTGGTTTCAAATCATATCTTCTTCGTTTGAGTTCCCAAAATTTTGCATAGGGAACCCGTATATGTACATTTGGCTTAACTTCAATATCTATATAATTGTTTTGCTCTTTGTTTTCAATTATGATAGCTCTGTAAATTTTTTCTGAATCCTTATTTAAGAAATAGCTTAAACCTAAGAGAGGAGGTTTTTTTAAACTTAACCTGATATCAGAAGTTTCTGCAGCATCTTGCTTAACAATAGTATCCAATTCATCACCTGGTTCAGCATTAAATTGACTAAGCTCAAATCCTGGTTGATGGGTAATCTCAAATCTGCTGATATAACCTTCATGATTTTCCCCAAAAACTACCCTCAGGCGGTTTGGTGGTTTACCGACAATATCTTTATATGTAACTCTGAGGCGATCGCCAGCTCTTAAATCTTGCTTTTCTATCGGCTTAAAATACAATTGACTTCCATAGATCAAATCAGAATTATCTTGAATGTTTTGAGGAGAATCAGTGACTTTGAAAAGGATACGTTTCCGCTTTAATAAATTTTTGATATCCTTTGAATACTCAGGAGCGAGGAAGCACTGAACTTTACTATATCCCTGTATTTTTAGCTTAATCCGATCGCCTACAGACTTGTTATCTATTTCCCCATATACTACCTTACGTTTATTAAATAACAAGTTAAATTGAGCACGAGTATACTTGATAACATCAAGGGTAAAGCTATTTTCTTGCTTATTTTTATTAACTTTTAGAGTCAGCTGATCTCCTCGCTGTAATCCAAATTCTTCTCCACCGGATTTATACCCCAATCCCTCTACCAAAAATTTTTCTACACTTACATCTATGAGAACTCCTGGTTTAATTTCAACGCTAATAATTTCTGTAATTGTAATCTTACTAGTCTGTCCTTCCTCCAGAACGTCCATATTCCTCTGAATAGAAGTGCCTAAAAAAGTAGCTTGTTTTAGGATAGTTCCATCTGACCAATCAAATTCTTCTCTAGCTTCTTCAATATCTTTGGTTGGATAGTTTTGAATAAGGCTAACTTCCAATTCTGGATAATCGTCATCAGGGTAAACATCAATGATCGTGAATTGTTTTCGTCGTTCATTCCCAAAATCTTCAAGAGAATTATAGGAATGTACAAGACTTGCACTAATATGTTCAACAGGTAGCCAGCAGTAGTTATCTTGATGGTAGTCAGCAAGTTCATCTAAAATGACCTGAAAGGCAGCTTCTGATTTCACATAATTACCAATTGTGCCTTTTACTATAAAACTTTTACCCTTTTTCAGCCAAGATTCTCTTATCTTTTTGATTTTGTTCCGCAAAAGTTCTATATCTTGATTCTCTGTAGTTTTCTCTATATAGGTAGAACTTTCTACAGTTAACCAAAGTTTATTTTGTTGGATTTCAGGTGGTTGAGCAAGAATAACATCGATAGAATCGGACTCTTTAAAATGACCTTTGAGAAAACGTTGCTGTTCCTCTAGGTTCATATCTTTCAATCTCAAGAATGCTTGAATACCGTTAACTAGGTGTAGATTTTGAATTCCATAATTCTCAAGACGTAAACGTTGTAATTCTAGACGCATGCCATGCTGATAATTAGTATCTATTATTTTGCAGCTAATCAAAATTTTGTTTTGGTTTATACTTAAGAGTGGATGTGTCATCCAACTCCAGTGCTGATTATCTTTAAATTTTTGAGGGTTAGCAGCAAAATGTAAGGGACCAGGTTCAAACTTTTCTAAACGAACAATTTCATCTGAAAGGCATCTTAAAGTTAAATAATCCCCTGTGTGTGGAGTGAACTTAGAAATTCCTTCAGTACAATTTTGTGGAAGAGCAAAAAACACTGGTTGAGGAGAGCCTTTTTCAGGATGATACTCTAACAAATAATTTTTTCTTTTGAAATCGACATAAATACACTTATACGAATTGTCAATTTTTAAAACTTCTTGCCAGTTAGACCATTTTTCGTCAATTCTTGGTTTAAGAGAGAAGATAATGCGTGCAGTTTCCACTGTCACTTCTACTTTATTAAGGGAAACTTTGGTAAAGTAGATGCGATCGCCTTCGTAGATAGAAACATTTCTGGAATCGCCCTCAAACTTTAACTCGTGTAATGGAAACTGAACAGGCTTGTAGTCTTTACCTTCAAAAGTGACTATTCCTTGATTATTTGCAATGACTTTTCCACCATTGGAATCTTCTTGTTCCAGTCCAAGTTGAGCAAGGATTTGCTCGTTAACTTGCAAAATTGCTTGGCGGGGTCTAGCTTCCTGTTTTTCGAGCACACGAGCTATCAAATTTAAGCCTTGTCGGTAATTAGAAAGAACGCTCATATGCCCGCAGGTCATGTTTCGTTCATAAAGTCTGCCAACGATATTACCATGACGAAGCAACAAGCGACTATCTTCTGGTTTTGGAGTATGAAGAACTTTGCACTGATAACTTTGTCCTACCTCAAGTCCATCAATAGGTACCTCAACATATTTTAAAGCAATTCTTTTCTCATACTCATAAACTTTTAGGATTTGTCCGCTTACCTCATCTCCAATTTTAATATGTGCTGGCAATTGTTCTATTTCAATAATATACTTACTTATGTTATGACCAGGTGGCTGTTCCTGATGTGAAGAAGTGTCTAGTTTACCTTTTCTATTTATTATCGATTGTTTCTGAATAGGCAAGCTTATAGTCTTCTTCGCTAGAGTTTTTTCCTCTACATCTTCTAAATCCTGTAAAATACCAAATATCCTCATTCCTTCTGGAAGTATATCTTCCAGAGCAGGAATAATCTGTGATTCTTTAACTGTCAGAATAACTTCTGTTTTACTACTAATGTTTGTCTTGTCAGTAAAGATAACTTCTTTTAGTATCGTCCCTTGTTTTATATTGTTTCTTGAAAAGAAAAAATTATATTCTTGAGTATTTCCTTCTGAGGTAATTTCTAGCAAACGCTCAGCAGGAACATAACATAATTTTCCTGGTTCTATTTCAAATACATAGCCTTCTTTTTGTTTCTTGACATAAACAAGTTCACAACTTTTTTGACTCTGGCTGTCATATAACAATTGAAAAAAATATTCATCCTTTGGTGGATTTTCTCGTAAGCTCCATTGTTTCTTATCTTTGTTATAGGTTATTTCAAATTCTTCTGTTTCATGCTTGTGGAATTCTAGACGCCAATTATTTACCCAATCTTTATCTTTTCGCCAACTTAATTCTGGTAACAATACTTTGAGAGTTTTATTTATGCCCTTTACCTGAAAAATAGCAGAGGGAATCTTGTCATTAGTATTATCAATACTAACAAAATGTCCCTGCACGGTGATATTAGTTTTGGGATTTTCCAAAGGGTCAACCCAAAATTCTTTATGAGTGAGTTCAAGCTCAGTCATCTGGTGAGTGTTCGTGTTAATTGTGACACGAATTCTAAATTTAATGATTGAACCAAGTAACTCACGGACATATTGGAGCCAATTTATTTCCTGCTCGTCTTGCTCATCAATTATCTGAGCTTTGCTAACAAATATAGATTTGTATTGATGCAAACCAATGTTTACATACACACCATTATCATCAGCAACCCTTTCTACTTTTCCTAGTATAAAATAATCGATTTCTTCGATAGGATTATCAGTCTTTTTACGAGACGCAATAATCTCAATAATTTCCCGATCAGTTAACGCTCGCTCTAAAAATACCCAAGCGTTGTTTTCTTTAAAATGATGCAAGTAAACTTTAACAATCTGTTCCCCCATTTCCTGAGCCTCTACTTTGTAAAGCAGAGTATTGACACTTTGGAGAGACATTGACTCTGAACCAGCTACACAATAATCAACCTGCTCTCTCTGTGTCTCTGTAGGAAACAGCACTGGAAGTTCTAACTTACTAAAGTTTTTTTGAATATCTTGAATACCTCTAGCTACGCGCTGTGTTAGTTTATCTTCTTGTGGAAATTGCAGTTTCGTATCTTCAGTCTTTTTTCTTTGGTACTTGCCAGCACGTAATAAATTTAAATAGTCTAAGCGCAGATTTTCACGATTTTTATATCGTCTTGTCAAATCCTGTAGGAGCATCTGAACTAACTCATCTCGTAGATGATAGCACTGGTATTCACAGAGCGCTTCTCTTAGTTGTATTATTAAGAGTTTGAAGCTATCATCTTTTGACTCTAGTAAAGATTTAATCAGATGTGTGGCTTCTTTGGTTTCCATCTCCGCCAACACGGGTATAAAGCGTAAAGCCAATTGATGGTGAATTCCTTGGGATTTGCCGAGTTGCTCAGGAATGTACTGAACTGCTCGTGTTGACAAGGAAAAGTGTCTGCCTTTAGTTTTAATTTGCTGTTCAATTTCAACACAAACTCTAACTAGCTCATTATCATCACCGCTCGCAATCTGCTCAAGATGCTTGAGTTGCTCTGGTAATAATTCTCCTGAATTTCGCACTCGAAATAGAGTCAGTACAAGGCGACAGGAATCATCTTCTTCTAAGTACCGCAGCCCAGCTATTTGTTCTAAAGTCAGAGATGGAGCATCCGGCATGCTTGCGCCCAGTTCGTAAAACGTCCAAAGTACTTCTCGAAGTGCGATTTTAAGATTTTTTAATTCTAATTGCTGTCCATCTGTGTGATTCATACCCTGCAAGCAACTCTTCAGCAAGATACCTGCGACTTCCTTCCCGTCGGATAATAGTCCCTCTTTTTCCTGTTGCGCCTTTTCACGGATATTTTTCTGAAAATTCTTTCCTGACAAACTTTGCGATAGTTGAACGATCCGAGTAAAGACTACGCCTAAAACAGTGGCTATATCTCTACGCTTCGCCAGTAGCTGAGCTAGTTTCTGTTGCGGGTGTGTGTGGTTACCCTCATTAAGACTTTGTTGGTGTAACTTGAGCAACAACTCATGCACACGTTTATAGTTATGCTCAGCACTCTGGTATAAGTATTTACGTACTAGTCCATGATAGGCTGATGGCAATTCATTAAAAAATGTGTTAACTACTTGACGAACGTATCTGTTAGAACTGTTAACCCAAGAAATTATCTTATTTAATATCTTTTTCTGTCGCAACGTCAACTCTTGAGTTTCACCATTGCTTCCTTGATAAAAAATTTGAGCAAACGCTTTGACAAAAGCTTCTTTAAGACTAGATTCAGCACGTAAACTACCGGGAGACATCATATCCAATAGTTTTTTGTTATTTGTATATTTTGTTTTTAGTAACTTATTCAGTTCCTCGTAATAGCAGAGATTTCCCAATGCTTCAACACAATGTTTTCGTGTATGAAAGCTATGTTCTTCTTTTAAGTCAGCATCCACATCATAAGTTCGGGATTGGAAGAAGTCACAGATTTTTTTAAAAAAAACTGACCTTAAACTAGAATTTTGCTGAACGATAGCAGTCAGAGCTTGAATTCCATCCCAAGTGACAAGATATTCATTACAATTGTCAGGAGTATCTATGTTTTCTAGAATCAAATCGAAAGCAGATTTACCTATACCGACATCTAAATCTAACTCACCTATTAGTAAAATAGCGCGTCTGCGGCAGAAAACATCCTGACTTTCTAAGCATTTGCGAATCAGCTTCAAACTTTGGCTATTGTCATCTTTTTCTAATAATTGCTTCAAAGCATGTGGCTGGGTGTTATCAACTTCAACCTGTATTTGCCTTATCCAAATTCCTAATTCTCGAAGAATAATCAGTAGATGTTGGCTACCATAATCAACTTTTGTCATCCCTGATGAACTACGCTTACGGCGCAGTTGTTCCATTTTATTGATTAACTGAGAGAAATTTTGTTCATCTTTTGCTTCTATGGCATCTTTTAGGTTTTCGCCATTATTTTCTAAAAGTTTTAAGACTAAATCAGAAGTTTCTCCCAAGTTGTAAGAAGATTTTAAGGTAGAAGCTGCTAACTGCCTAACTTGTGGGTGCGTATCAAACAGTCCGACTGTTAAAACTCCAACACTTTGCCAATTTTTTGTAAAACGTGCTATTTCTGATATTCCTGCATAACGTTGAATAATGCTAGTATTGGGCTTTCTTAAAACAGCATTTACGTCTTTAAGAAGCTGACCTATTTCATCATTCTCTTCGTAAAAAGATTTAGTAAAGCCTATCATTTTATTCTTTTGACTGATGTTTATTTTTTTTCTTAGTTCTCAATTATTAATTTATAATTGACTCTTTAAATTCTGGTTTATTTAGCATCTGCCAACGTTCAGCAATATTATATAACGCTTTAAATCCTTCTTGCTCATACTGATTATTTTTTATGAATGGCAGTAAAACTTCAAGGGTTGCAGCATTTCCAATTTTTCCTAAAATTTCAATTGCCTTTTCTACTATCCAAGTATCGGGGTATGCTAATAAGTTTTCCACTTTGAGTAATATTTCTTTCGGTTGGCGTTGATTATATGCGATTTGCAAGGCTTCTCGACATAGCAAAGGTCTATTACCCTCTAAGGCTGACATTAAAATTTCCCATTTTTTCTCTTCTGTCTTGCTAAGATGTACTTTTAAATGAAAACAGGCTGCTGTTAATTCATCATCAATTATAACTCTCTCATCTATCCATATCTGAATTAAATCTTCATATTCTGATTTTAAAGGATACTTATGTAAGTATCTCAGTAATGCTTCGCTAATATACAGCTGCTCTTTAGCAAACTCTAGTAGTTTGGTTAGATGAGATGTTGTTCCAATGGTCAATAACAGGTAAATAGCAGCTTCGGTAAGATTATCCTCATCAGAACAAGAAAGTTGTAAATGGAGCATAATATTCTGACATAAAGAGATTTCAACATCAATATTTTGGTTATCATGCAAACGCTGAAAAATTTGATATATTGCTAGGATAACTGCCGCTTCTAATTCGCGATCGCCAACTGCATCATTCATTAAAAGGTGAAGCTGTGCTGATAAATACTCCAAGCTTTGAACACTACCAAATTTACCTAAGATTTGAATCCATTCTTTACTAAGGTAACGCGGTGCATATTCGTCTTGACATCTCTCAATTGCATCCTTCTCAGCTTGAGGGCTTTGTATCCGAATCAAAGCTTGTAAAATTTCTTGTTGTAATTTCTCTTGATTTTGATTTTTGTCGAATAAATGAATGAGTTCATCCTGTAATATGCGGTGTTGCTCTGACAAGAAACGAATAGCTTCCACTAAATATTCTTCATTATATTCTAAGAGATGCTTAACTCGAGGTATCATTTCTTCGGTTGCTGGAAATTTTATAGCCTTAAGTAAAGCTATAATTTCTGGAATATTATTTTCTTCCCAAGCTTGAGTCAGCAGTCTAAGAAACACTTCTTTCACATCTAAGACATTAATACTGCCTAACTGCTTTAAAATATCTGTTTGCAACCAGTATGGGGTTTGAGGCTCTGTCAGGATATTAATCAATAAATGAAAGTATTCTGGTCGATTTGTATCAATTAACAGGTTAATAATTTGTGGAGCTAGCGATCGCTCTTCATCTTTCGCTAGCCTCTCTAAAATTTTTTGAATCGTGCTTCTAGATTTGTCAGTGTTGGTAGAAATCAAGGCATTA
Source organism: Scytonema sp. PMC 1070.18 (assembly GCA_035967975.1). GTDB lineage: Bacteria > Cyanobacteriota > Cyanobacteriia > Cyanobacteriales > Nostocaceae > Scytonema. The sequence continues at coordinate 26,407 of JAWQFQ010000034.1, read as the reverse complement.
ACAATGGGAACTGGCTCTTCTCCTTCTTTAAGATATTTGCTAGCAAGGAGTTCAACTGCTTGTTCTGTACCGAGTTCCCCCAAAGCTTTAATAGCTCTGAGGGTTCGGTTTTTATCAGGATAATTAAGTTCTTCTTCTAAAAAACACAATAGAAAAGTTTTATTCAGTCTTTTTAGTGCTTGGAACGCTTGTTCTCGCAGCCATCTGTAGGTGGAACGACGGTATAACTGCACCAGTTGCTTGTAGATAATAACGTACAGGGGGTGCTCAATTAAATCAGCTGCTACTAAACAGTCAGACGCAAGAATTGTGCAGGTTTTGAAGATATTATCTCCCTGGCATTTATCTTTATAGTCTACTAGTGCCTCAATAAATTCTTGCTTTTGCTGCTTTGACACCTTTGTTTCTGGTTGCTCTAGCCATAACAAAATCACCTCTTTATAGCGCGGCTCAAAAATGCGGTAAGTGCCTTGTTGTTTTGGACGATCTGGAATATGGTGGAGGAATTCGCGCCAATCCCTAGTAGCTTGGGCAGCAAAATACTCTTGAAATGTAGCATGGAGGAAGGCATAAACATCTTCTTTCGGTTTTTCTGTTTCTTTTACTCGATTGAGTAAACCCAGATTAAGAGCTAGCTGAAACGACCCTTCTGGATCGTCAAGTTTGCCAAGCACCTCACGAACAAAATTTTTCCGCAGCCACCTAGATTGTCGATCATTAATGGCTTTAAGAGCTAGCTGTCCTAAGGCTTGATTCAATGCTTCTTGCTGTTCCTCGTTCTGAATTTTAGGAAACTGCTCTTGCTTCTTAACATAAATTGCTTTAATAAATTCACTGTACAATTCAGCTTTTGTCTTCGGCAACTCCCCTTCTTCAGTTTGCCATATCTGACACAAAAGTTCTAACCGCAGGGGATTTTTTACTAAATCTTTAATCTGCTCGTTTCCTGGTTTGTTCAGCTTTGCCTGTAACTCTTTTCCTCTATTCGGAGAAATGTGCTGGAACCAGCTGCTAATAAATTGTCCTACTCGATCTGGAATGCAGTCATCGCCATAGCTAAATCCTATAGTACGATAAGTCGCGAATTTAGCCGTGACGTTTCTATCGATATCCCAAACATTAAGCCGACAAGTTAGTATCACCCTTGCTTTTGTAACCCAACTCCTAAGTTGATTGGCGATCGCTGTTAAATGATTGCTCTCATCAAGATTTATCTCATCCACCCCATCCAACAGCAACCATACCCGACGAGTGTTAAACAATTTGGCTAGAGCATCTTGCATTTCCAAGGTGACTTCTGCGGTATCTGGAGATATATAAGGTAGCGCTGCATCCAACCAAACTTTTTGCAAATAATCTTTCAGCTTTTTACCTTGTAAATCACAAAGAGAAATCCAAATAGCGATTTCGTTTTGGCTGTTCAATAACCAATCTGCCAATTTTTGTAGGAGTGTGGTTTTCCCTGAGCCTGGTTCACCAATAATGGCTATCATTTGCTGTTTGCTTTCTTCGCTTTGCCCTTGGTGAAGAACTTTTTCAAAAAATTCATTGTCCTGAATTAGCTGGTCAACTTCATATTGGTCTTCTGGCACGTCTAGCGATGACTCATACTCTAGACGGATATCATTCCGGTGTCTCAGGCGTTGTTTTTGTTCCACTAATCCTAAAGAAACATAATTTTTAGGATGAAAACTTGCCTCATCAGGATAAATTAGTAAATTTGTGGTTAGTCTTGTTGGGTTTTGCTCTTCAAATGTGGCACGGCAAACTTTGCACCAATCATATAATGTTAAATCGCAAGGTTTACCATCAGCCGATGGAGAACCATAGTTGATGATATACTTGTCGCCCTGAACTTGGTCGCCACCAAATTTGTCTCTGCCAACCTTATCACCACATACTGTATCATTTATGGATGGATAGATTGTCTCATCTAGCTGCTGATTTTTGTCTTCCTGCTGTTGATGGCTCATTGTTTAGATTAGCGATTTTCTAGATGTGTAGTCCAATCTTTTAAACTGAAGGAATATTCAGAGACCGCTATAAAATTGTTTTTAGTATTTGCAATTTTTCAAAAATCCAAAATTTCTTGAACATTTTTTATGAGATTATCAATCTGAGTTTTGTTTAAAAGAGTGTCCTGAGAAAGGATGGCAGATAAAGCGTCTAAAGCTGTTTCTGCTTGTTCTTTCAAATCTAAGTTTTGGCGATCACCTCCAAAGTTCCCAACAACTTTCAAATGCTTTAATGCCTTGTCTTGATTTTTTTGGCTTAATCCAGAGTTTTCTCTAAGAACGACGGATTGTAGTTGCTTCAAAGAGTCTTCCAACCTTTTCGCTTCTTGAGCATTAGAACCTAGTAATTGCTCCCCCGTGCTTGAACTTATAACCCGAACACCATCTCCTAAAGCAAAACCCGTGCTGTTAGAGATAGTGCCGACAGTAATTTTACTGCCGCTAACTTTGTCACCTCCAAACTTATCTCCACCAATTTTGTCACCAGAGACAACATCACCGTAATGCTGTTGTCCTCCTAGATGAACGTTACCACTTCCCCTATTATTAAATGTACCAACCGCTGTACCACTCGATTCAGTTTTGACAACAGTTCGATCTCTACCAATGTTGTCACCACTAATTATCTGTCTATTAAACTCTCCAGGAGAGGACTCAATCTCAGGCTCCTCAAAGGGAAGCCTTTTAGGTTGAGCCTCACCGCCTGCGTAGTAAGCTAAAACAAAGTTATCAGCTTGCTCGTAATTTAGGATAGGGTGCTGCTTATCACGCGTGCGTCTTGGGACGACTTCACGAGTGTGTAAAGCTAAATCAGTGACGCGCACGTAGCCATCCTGCTGCGATACACCTTGACCGCAAAAAGCCTCAAGCAGGGCTGCTGTAAAAGCGCTGTACGGTCTACCAGCGTAAGAGAGTTCATTTCCCTGTGATGAAGCAATGATTGCCCGACCCCTTCCTTGAGAAAGCATTTGTTGAGCTTCCAGAGGTAAAGGAGATTTGGCAAGCGGCATGGGAATGTTGCTCATCCCCCCAGCATGACAGCAATCTAGCAACACTAGTAACTTTTGCGCGGGGATAGCTTGTAATCTTATAGTAAATTCAGCACCACTAATAGCTGTTTGCTCAAGATAATTTAGGTTATAACCATAAGGCATTAAGTAATAAAGCTCACCTGTTGAGCCATTGATACGGTAGCCATGCCCAGAAAAGTAAACTATGATTGTAGACTGAGCATTTGTGGAACCAGCTAAATTATCAAGGCAGGAGAGAATATTGGCACGATTAGCCGTTTCACCAGTCAGTAAGTGAACTTGCTCTGGTGGGTAAGCACAGCGTGCAGGGTCTTTGAGGATATCTGCCAGACCAATCGCATCTTTCTCAGTGTTGGGTAAATCGGCTCCAACTCCGATAATACAAGCGTAACCCTGTGCAAAAGTAGTGTGACTCATGGACTGGCTCATATACTTTGTATTTATTATGACTTATTTATACCCATTGTGTAATTCAACAAGAATAACTGCTGTTCCGGAATTTTAGGGCTAATAATCATGAAAATTTATGGCTTCAGTAGAAGAGCAAGTGCGTATCAACGATGAAACACTTTAATTTCGGTTGATTAAAGTTTCTAGTTTTAGTGATGGGAATATTTCGTAGCATTACTGCGATCGCCAAAACTTGTTTCTCAAATGTTCCGTCAGGAACTACTGGTGAAAATGGAAATCATGTTGTTCATTATACTGCTACATCCTTAGATGGTCAACCCATCAGCCTCTCTGGTGACACCAGCATTCAAGGAAATATTGTCTTTGTCCCTAATGCTGAACTTGTAGGCTTGAGTTTATTTGCGATTGATTTTGATGTAGGAATGTGTAAATCGCAATAGGTACAGATGATTAAAACAGGCGATCGCTACTACTAGAGCATCGGTACAGTAATGCCAAAAACTCGGTAACTTCTGTGTTGGCTTAACGAAAAATTAGTCTTTAAGGGCGATAGAAACCGGGTTTTTTAGCCCTACCTTGTGAATACTGTATCGGCGCTTTAGTGCAATTAATACGTTGGAGGGAATGCAGCGACGTTAGCGGTGAAGGTTGATAAAGCGTTGCATCATTGCGGGATGTCAGGCTATTGAGTGACAAATTGCTTTCCACAAGCTTTACAGAGATAACACTGCTTGCCCCGACGATACCCGTTTTTTGATAACTGATCGGATTGACAATGGGGGCATATCATTACTTTCATTACATGAGTCAACCGATGGTCGCCCATGTAAGGTGTCAAATATGACACCATCAATTCCTCTATCTGCTGGGTCAATCGCTGGTGGTGTGTTTCATCCCGGCTCCGGAGGGCTGCCAGCATGACGGCATTGCTACTGTGGATACAGACCTCTGCCAGCAAATGGTGCTGTTGTGCTGGTAAATCAGGATTTCGCTGTTTTAAGATGGTTGCCATAAAGGCGATCGCCTCCTGCGTCATGCTTTCATCAATCGACTGGAAAATCTGAGGAGCCAGGTAAAACTGCACAAATACGACTCGCGATACGGGTTGCTCCAATAACTCTGCTACAGCAGTTCCCAGTTGGTGAATCATCTGACGCAGGGGTAACTGGACAATTTTGGGGATATCTAACTGTGCCCAGAAGCGCTTGACTCGCTCTGTATGGCGTAACTCCATTGCCTTAAAGATAGCGGCTTTGTCAGGAAAAAATTGGTAGAGTGATCCGATCGCCGTTCCAGCTCTAGCCGCAATCATGTGGGTTGTTGCCGCTTCGTAGCCAACCTCATCAAATACGGCAGCCGCCGCATCCAAAATCTTCTCAACTCTCTGTTTGCCCCGTTGCTGTTTAGGCTGCCGACGTAAATTTGAGCGAGGACTTGACAAACGTGAATGTTCTGTCATATTTTAAAATCACACAATAAAACGTGACAAATTTTTCATAATTTTATCAATGGAGGACGCGATGCGCTCAATGCTTCCCGGTGCGCCCTGGTTGTTGGCGCACAAGTCGATGTTGGAGGTTAATCAGCCCCGAAAGATTTCCCTATACGGTGTTGACTATGTGATGTGGAAAGATTCGATGGGAGAAGTTTATGCCTTGCCGAATGCCTGTCCTCACATGGGGGCAATGCTCTCTGAAGGATGGTGTGAAGTGCAGAACGATGGTACAAGTACCGTTATTTGTCCATTTCATGCGTTGCCTTTTGATGCCACAGGTTGCACGGTTCTACCAGGTTCCGGCAAGAAAACATTGTCCCTATTGAACCCCCTGGAACTCATCATCCAGGGTGATTTCATCTGGTCCTATGGTGGGTACAAACCAAAGATTCCTATTCCCGCCGTGTTAAACGAGATCGCGGAGAAATACGAATTTGTGGGGCATACGGGCGATCGCAGTGTCGAAACCGATTTACTCACCATGCTGCTGAATATGCATGACTACAATCATCAAAATGGTACCCACCGCGATTTATTTCGCATTACAGAGGTTCAATTTCATCAGTTCATCGATAATGGACATCATTCCCATGGGTTTTATGAGATGCCCACAGCGCCTTACACTCTGGGTGAAAAGCTGAGGAAACCAGATTTGTTTCTACTGCCAACCCTGATTCAGGCACACCTGGAAAATCACTTTCCGTCGCTTGTCATCTTTCATGGCGAAATGCCACTGGGGAAAGCAGCACAATGCCACCTTTTTGTACCGGAAGCTGAAAACCGGACTCGGACTTACATTTTACTCTTTGGTAAAGCAACGCATCCTGCCTTTAGAATGTTTGGTAAGACATATCTCAAGTTTGGAAAAGTGGTGGTGGATCAGGATGCCGATATTCTCAGTAAGATATATCCAGACAGTCCACAAAAGATTAAGCTCAACAATGAAGTCGGCATGGATTGGGTACGACGCAACTTTGAAAGTTTTCCAGAGGTTGTAGAACCAAACCTTTCCCGATAAATATCAAGCATTTCCAAAAGCGAATTTTTCAGTTGGCTGTCCAGCGCAATAAAATTAACTTGTTAGTCTACGAACCCACTCAGGAGATCATTGTGCAATGGATCAAGCATTAACTTATGCAGACATTCTGAAGAAGACAGTGCAGTTTGCTACAGTTAATCAACCCCGTTTGCAGGCAATCAAACTGTATCCCGTGTGCGATACCGAATCGGGTCACTTTCTCGTTTTAGCGACGGGTTGGGATAAACAACGCAGGATGGATACGATTCTGTTTCATGCGCGTTTAGTAGAGCAGCAAATCATCATCGAAGAAGACAACTTTGAGGAGAGCTTAACCCAAGCACTCATTGCTAGCGGTGTCAAAAAGGAGGATATTGTAACCCATTTGGAACCGGCACTCTCATCTTGAAAAATGTGCATGAGCTATTGCACTTTAAAGAAAGCTGTCCAGAAGAACGCATAACAACTCCCTTGCAGCGGACAAAACCAAGATATTGGTGGTGTGACAAAGTTTACTTGCCGCCGCCGATCGCCCTTAGTGTTACCATGAATTAGTATCTCACCAGAGCAACACGTGGGGAGCAGCAATGCTTGACATAACAAAAATCCAAACCATTGCTCAATCCTATTCTCCGCAAGAACTCTTTGCTGCTTTGGTTTGGCAGCGTCGATTCAATCGGTTTGATGGCGAACGAGTGATTAGTGATCTTTGCCAGCGTACAGATTTATGGGCAAGCTTTGTGTTCACAAAACCAATCTTTGCACCAGATGAACGAGGTTTAAGCTTTGGCGGTGTCGTTGATACGCTCCTAGCAATGGCTAACTATCGCCCTACACCCGAAACGAGTATCATCCATTTTGTGGCTTATCCTGCCGATACACTTTACATCCTGAGCGTGAACCTTGACACAACTGTGTCTCAGCTTTTGGACTTAGGCAAAAAATGGCTTGCTGATTCGGTAGAAGTCATTGATGGCACGAATGAAGATTACAGTTTTCGACTTCAACGCCGATTGAAAACTCAGTTACAAGGGGCGCTATGGGGTGAGGATATTGAGCTTGATTGTGATGCAGTCATTGTTTCCTATTGGTGGGATTGAATCAGATACGGACTTTCAGTCATCCTTCCAGTACTCAACCCAGACATTCGTATCAGAACTGAACAATTAGAACAGCTTGGGATTAAAGCGATGGACGCACTTCATGTTGCTTGTGCGGAAGCATCTAATTGCGATTATTTAGTAACCTGTGATAAGCGACTAATTAATCGTGCTCAAGGTTTAACTATTAAAGTCATGAACCCAACTGATTTTATTTTGGAGATAGAAGATGACAATCAAAGTCCTTAACGAACAGCAGGTTATAACTGAAGTCATACAAGTTTTAATGACACCTCGACGAACCCTCAAAAGTCTTGCGATTTTGGGCAGCTTGTAGTAAGAGTGAATCTGATTACCTCAAACTTAAAGAACAACTCTTTGCAAATGAAACCGTTGCCAGTTTATACGATAAGGTGAAAGCTTATGAAAATTCTGGTTCTCTATCGGGTTCTTGTTCTTCAAGTGCTTGGCAATAGTTAAGATACTGCCCCAATGCCGTATGAAAGGCACTAATATCTGAGTCTCCAATAAAGCTTTTAATCTCTACAGCTATTTTTTCTGAGTCCCGTTCGGCTGCGATCGTACTTTCTGCTGCCAAATCAATTTGTAATTTGACAGCTTCACTAATCCGAATCGTTAGAGGGTCATGGGTAATATTCCATCCATCTTTAATTAAAGCGTTTTTGACTTGTTGATGGAAAACATCTTTAGCCATTGTCAACCCCTTTTACTGGACTGGCGCACTAGCACAGACATCCCTGCTAATAGAAAAGGCAATTGCAATTCTAGCCCACGAGTAACGAAATGCGATCGCCTGTTTCGGGAAATGAGAACATAAGTGCGATCGGTCAGTCAACTGTTTAAGGGCAATAATAGGCGATCGCGCCCCAAACCACTATCAGATTATTAAAGGTGAGAAGTGCCCTACATGAATCTTGACGAGACAATCTGTCATACATATAATATATGTATGGTCTTTGAATATGATCCCAAAAAAGCAAAAACCAATTGGCAAAAGCATGGTGTTTGCTTTGCAGAAGCTGAAATGGTATTTTTCGATCCCCTTGCTATTCATGACATTGATCCAGATTCGATGACTGAAGAACGTTTCATTGCAGTGGGGATAGGAAACTCTGGGTCACTACTGGTCGTTGTTTATACCCTACGCGGTGAGTGATTCGACTGATTTCTGCTCGTCGCGCCACAAAACAGGAGATAAAAGCTTATGAGAAAGGAATATGATTTTTCTAAGGGAAAACGAGGATCTGTAATTCCAACTCATGGAAAAACACGCATTACAATTTATCTAGATGATGAAATACTAGATAAATTTCGAGAACAGGCTGAAATAGCTGGCATGGGTTATCAGACTCTAATTAATCAGGTTTTAAAGAAATATCTCCAGTCCCCAAGCGATCAACCTATCACCCAAGAGGATCTACGCCGTATTCTTCGTGAAGAATTATCAGTGCGATCGCTCATGTAGGAGGATTTATTTTTTATATCGGCGATCGCTTGTTTGGGGTAAAAAATTAATGCGTAGCCGAATGGCTTGTCATCAGACATCGCCTCTGGTGTTGCTTATATGGAAAGTTAAGCGATCGCATTCTCAAAAAAACTAGGCGATCGCAAATTCAGTATATTGTCTGACATGAGGTGGATGAAAAGCTAAAACAATCTCGAACCGTGCTATACCTTTGTGCAACAAATCTGTCGCCACACCATCCTCTGTCCAATCTTCTTCAATCCAAATTTTGTCATCCAGCAAACGAATATGAATCATCACACTTTTAATTCGTTCATCTTTGTGCCAACCCATCAACAGCACAAGGTACTGATCGTGTACCTCATCAAAGGCTAAAACACTTTCAATTGTAGAGCCAGATTTTTTATTCAATTGATGATATTCTGTTAAAACTTCTTGGACAATTTGACGATGATACTTTAATCTATCCATTGTACAATTACCTCACTTTCCGTATCAACGATTAGCAATTTACCTGATTGCGCTTGATAATCATTTGGGTTAATGGGTGGTGAAAATAACTTTTATACGTTCCTTGTGTAATCGCCAAATACAGTTGAAAATTTGATTCAGTCTCTAGTAAAATATCTTGATAAACTCTATATTCTTGACGTAGATACCCCTTCAATTTTAACGCCATATTTCAAGTGAGCGCCTACTTTGTGGAGATTTGTAAACTGCGATCGCTCGTTGATTGGCTACGGAACCTCAAGTGCGTATAAGTCTCCACCAGCAGGTAGCGATCGCGTTCTCGATCAAACACTAATTCTATTTGCACAGAGTCATCACTTTGGAGAAAATCGGCGTAGTCTTGCAAAACCTGTTCAATAGTATGGCGATACGGGGTTAAGGAATCCATTGAATAATCGCCTCCTGGGTGGGATCGAAGGTCACTAAACGAATGATGCCATCTTGAATCAGCGTTTGTCCCGCTTCTTCTTCAAAGACGGTCTTGCGGGTGGCTTCACTGATTGCCAGATGTAGGATATAGTCTGGGTAGTATCGTTTCAATAATTGCCTGTACAAGACGAATTGCCCGACGGCTTCTTCCAAATCTTTCATGTCAGAAGGACAGGTAAATCATCTTGTTGTTAAACCACTCCATAGCCCGTATATTCTCGCATATGGGGAGCTTGAAACCCAAGAATAATATCATCTTTTGGAACACCTTGCTCAACTAGTTCAACAGCCACTCTCATTTCCGTCATATTCTGCTCAATCCAAATTTTTCCCTCTTTAATATCTAAATGTATCACACAACCATAAACTCGCCGATGACCATCCCATCCCACATTCATCACCATGTAATGATCTTGTTTTGTATCAAAAACTGTATAACAATCAATTTGACCATTTGCGATGGGGATAGCAGCATAAGCCGTTAACAACGACTGAATGATATAGCGATAAGACTCTAGGGTATCCATTGTAAAATTACCTCTTGAATTGGGTCATAAACAATTTGTTTTATCTGATATCTCTCTACTGAAATTTGGGCAAATTCCCGCTTAAAAAAAGATTCATAAACACCTATAGGCACTGCCAAATAGAGAATCCGATTTGGCTCGCTGATTTCTAAAGCCAGCCGATAATTCAAAAACTGTCCTAACGCAGCATGGTAATCTGTGAGGGGTGAATCACTCAAAAATGTTTTAATCTCAACTGCAATTTTTTCTTCACCTCTCTCGGCTGCTAACAGTTGTTCGGCACCTAAATCGATTTCAAACTTAGTTCCACCAACTTCCAATCGTAGAGGATCATCGGTTATCTTCCACTGCTCCTTTTCTAAAGCGATTCTCACCACAGCATGAAATTTATCTTTAGCTGCCATCGTTTACGTTTTCTGATTTTACTTAACATTTTAGTGCAAGCACTCCTTGATGAGGCTTTGGAAATGCGATCGCCTTATCTTTTAGGTTGGGGAGTCACTGCGTTGGACGGGTTTGTTGGGCTTAAAGCAAGTGGCGTTTGATGAACGTTGGCACCGTGAACCGTCTGACTGAAAATGCATAGAAGCTAGGCTTGTTGTCGCGACTATATCGGAGAGACGCTACAATAAAATCAACTTTTTTATCGGGAGGTGCTTTGCCTGACAGAACCCTTTGATGAGGCAGCCATTGCTGAACTTTACGAAGCGATCAAAAATCAAGTCATCCGATTTCCACTACTTCACTGTATTGAATGTGCCAGAACACTTACTAGATGGTTCAAACAACGCGGAGTACCGGGAAAAGTTTGGCGAAGATCCACCCGATACGACCTTCAAGCCCCGCCCCTTGTGGGTGATTTCTCTCCCCTGCTCCCCTGCTCCCCTGCTCCCCTGCTTTTTCACCTCCCTTTCCAATGAATTTGAAGTGGAAGTGATTGAAGAATTTTAAAGAAGCGATCAATGGAGCGAAGAATGAGTACATTATTTGAGCTAAGTAAGTCGGCACAATAAAACCAATGTATGTTGAGTTTTGTAAAAACCCTAGAACTAAGTATTCATAAGCTCTTTGATGATTTTACATTTCGTTACATAGGTGGTTTTTTTAACGCCGACTTACTTATTGGAAAAAATCAAAAGTAAACCAGGACTATATCTAGGAACTGCTTCCATTACAAATTTACGAATGTTTATACTTGGTTATCGCTTTGCGCGCTCCGAAGCAGGTATTACCATGACTGTTGCTGAAAGTGACTTTTACAAAAACTTTCAACCCTGGTTGCAAAATCGCTTATCAATCCGTACTGTTAACGCTTGGGACAAAATTATTTTGCTCACCTGTATTGATGAGAAAGCAGGGTTTGATTATTTCTTTCAACTTTTGGATGAGTTTATTCAACGAGACAAAAGCCAAGATATCGAGCCAATGTTAGCCGCATCAACTGTACAAAGTACTGACAAAGTGGCATGAAGCGCGACTCTAATGCGTTGTGCGATCGCTTTTGTGGGGTAAAAAAATTAATGCGATTGCCTCTGGTGCTGCTTATATGAAAAGTTAAGCGATCTCATGGGGATCGAAAGGATCGTTGTTGTAAGCGGCAATTGCTTGAGAATTCGTTAAAATATCTTGAAGTTTCGCAAGGGTATTACCTCGGAAGGGTAGGTAACGCCAGAAGCGATCGGATGGATTTGGGCTTGCGTGGGACGCTAGTAGCGCTCTGACATCCAGGCTGGGGATTGAACCCCAACGCTCGTTGAACAACTTATAGAAATTGGGGTTTTAGACCCTTTGGGCGTAGCAAGGGACGCGGGACGTAGAGACTCTCCGCGTCCCCAGAATTCAGGTGGCAGAAAAAGGAATCTGTCTACACGCCCAAATCCCTTACGAGTCTTACCTACGTGTCCTGGTTGTCCACCGGGTTTGCGTTTAGTCTTGATTTCGTCGTGATCCGATTGTGATTTCTTGTTTTCTGGTTTTTGAAGCAGGTCTTGTGATGGTGGTTTCGATGATGTCTGAGTGTCTAATTTCAACCTTTCTTCCAACCGCGCAATTTTTTCTTGTAACGTCTTGATGACTTCTACCAATTGTTCTTTGGACAATTGGTAGAATTCGTTATCACCTGGTAAGTTAGTCACGTTGTTGGTCATATATATGATGTTGTCCCATCGGTGTCACTTGTGTCAACTTCCTTCGCCTTCGTAAGCGCGATGGAAACAACTAAGATGACGGTAAATATAATCGGGAAGACTTGATAATGACTAAACAACCCATTAAAGACCACAAAGACTTGGGAATTTACAAGATTGCTTTTGAAGCTGCAATGGAAATTTTTGTGATCTCAAAGACGTTCCCTGTGGACAATACTGTAGCCAAATTACGAGGGGTCAACGGCTGTAGAAGCATTGTGAATACGACCAAGAGAGGTGAGCTTGGCAAAAATCTGGGCTAATAAAATAGTATCTGGCTGTTGCGGAAGCATTTTTAACATTTCCCAAACATATCGAAAACCCTGACAGTAAGCCCGAAGATCAACAATGCCAGAATCGGGATGGTTTTCACGAAACTGAGTTAAAAGATAATGAGATAAATTGACCATGAAAAAAGAAAGATTGGCAGCATTAGTTACCGTCGTTTGACCCCTATTCATAAAATCTTCCAATCCCCAAAATTGTTTGGCATCACGAAAATTAAATTCGATTTGGAAGCGCAGTTTATAGTAGTCGATTATTTTCTCATATGATAAAGTTAGGTCACTAGAAAACAGAATTACGTGACTGCGAGCATTAGTTTTCAGATTGGTTTTTACCAAAATCACTACATTCAGAGGCTGGGAAAATTCTTTGTGCAGTAAAGTGGCTTGATAAGTATCTGTTTGGATATCTGACTCAATACTAATTTGACGCAAATATTCCTGGGGAATATTACTCCAGTCCAGCTTATCACCGTATTTACGACGAGAACGATGATTGGGGTCAGGATTTTTGTAAGGTATATATAATGCCGAATCGTGGCGTAACTTGGAAATTATGTGTAACTTTACCTGCCTAGCCATCTGTAAAGCATTATTGTTCCCAAAATGACCATCTACGACTAAGTAAGTGAGGGGAATAAAGTTAGCTATTAACTTAAATAGCTCATTAATCATCTTTTGAATTCTTAGTAATTCAGGTGTAAAAATCACCTCCTGTTTATTTTTGTTCTTACTCCCTTTTGGTCGTCCACGCCCACGTTTTTCTTGAGGTTTTATTTCTGGTCTCGGTGATACAATCCTTTTTTCTACATCGCTCCTGATTACCTGTTCTATCTGAATCGGAAATGAGTGTCTTTGTTGAACACTTACTAATGATAATGTAAAGAAAGAAATCCCCGATATTGGTTTACTTATTAGACTGGAAAAGAACCTATCTAATCCATAGGTCTTTTTCCCGGCTTTGCTTATTACTACTTCGTCTCCTGCCAACAAATAAACATCATTTGGGCAAAACAAATGCCGCCGAAAAAACACCCAGAACACCCACGGTATGACTGTACGAAAGAATCTGATTACCGTCCGATAACTACCACCACTCAGCGTCCAACGCGAAATTCCCAACATTGTAACTCGCCCGCTCATTGCTAACATGGCCGTGATGATCTGGCTCAACTGTCGCATCGTCGTGACTTTTATTTCTGGCAGTAGGCATTGCAACAGTGCTAGGATATCGAACATGGGCTGTGTGTGGCTTTCGAGTTGTTGTTTTGCAAGACTATAACTCTACTACATCAGCCCTCTTTTTATACTCTTTTTTTGGCTACAGTCTTGTTTAAGAAACAGCGATCACACTACTATCATAGAGGGATAAGAGTTTTACTTCAGCAATATTGACATAATTGTACGCACCATTTTTTCCGCCAATGCCCTTATTTTCTGTATATTGTTCATAATGCTTGAAACTAGACATATTAACTGCTCGATCATCGCTGAAAATCTTAATTATGTAACCATGTCCAGCAATCAAGGCCACCCTAGTCAAAATTAAAGAAGATTCCAACCAGCGATCCCAGCTTCCCAAACCCAAATGAGGCATAACAACATAGCCATCGGCAACTATCTCGTTCTCTGAGTCTATCATTTGTAAACGTTTAACAGCACAAGTAATTCCCGTATTAATCGGTCCTGCACCATTTCCGAACACTAACTGAATTCCATGAAGACCGCTATACTTAGCTTTAAGACTGACTTCTAAAGTGTGAGCAGGCGCACCCCAATTATCAAAATGTGCTTTACCATGACTTTCCGAAAGATTGCCACCAACTGCTTTAAATTCTGTGGCCGAGACTGAATAAATACGCTCAAAATTTTGACCCCAATAACAAAAAGGTTTAGCCCTTTGAGAAATCGTTCCACTACTAATATAAACACTTTCAAGAGTATAGCAGTAGCTTGGAGATTGTATTCCATCGGTGTTTTGATCTAGCCAAGAACCTCTATTGCCAAAAAATCTGATTTTTTCAGCTATTAAATTGCCGTTCCGATAAATATTTACCTCAACTTCATCAGGGCTTTCTCCATTAAGATTAAACGAAACCGCTAATTTGCCTTCTAATGTTTCAGTAATTTCTTCAATGATAGGTGGACGAGGAGCATATCTTTCTCGATAGTCTTGTAAGTTATTAACTAAAGTAATTGAGGAAGTTTTAACCTCTTTATCGATTAAATTTACCTCAATTAAATTCTGATCCTTCAACATTGATTCAGCAATTTCACCCCTCACTAACTCCCCATTAACATAAACTTCATTTAAGGTGTAAGCCCCTTGAATTTCATGATTGAGTGGCGGTAAATTCACTACTATAACCAGTTGATGACCTCGATAGGGAAGACGATTGAGAACTAATTGCTGTGAGTTTGGAAACAACTGATGACGTAACTCTCTTGTTATAAAAGGAAAAATATTAAACCCTGAATCTGTCCAAGATAGCCCAAAAATGATCTCATGTATCATTGACAGATAGCCAGCAACTGACCAAAGCTGACGAGGGGAATTAACGACAGGTTCTTTAGCATTTTGATTTTGTAATTCGACTAGACCACTAACCGCATCAAAATTTTCCATATTGGATAGGCTCAGTGCAGAACCTCGAATTAGAGAAATAATGCCATGAGTCACAGCATCGGCATTTTTGACTTTTTTTGCCGCTTTAAGCCAATAGGCAGTCACAAAAGGCCAGATCGCTTGATTGTGATAAATGGGAATGTCTCTTTGTTGAGGCCAGATAACTGACACACCTTTGGGTAAGTGGGGGTAGTTAGCCACAATTTCTCCTGCTTGGGTTTCATCAGCAATATCAAGCAAAATGGCTAGGGCATTTCCTAATAAATCGTATTGATGAGCAGGACTAAAATCGAAAGCTGTAGTAAGAAAAGTTGAATATAGTCGTTTGTCTGATAAATATAAATGAGTGTGAATCGCTTGACGTAATTCTTCAGCCCATTGACTATATTTTTTCTGTTTTTCCCAATCTTTTATATTCTCATCCCCTGCCAAAGATGCTGCTAAAAGTAAAGCAGAAAGATGACAAGCATTAGTAGATAAAGCTTTAGACATCCCAATTTGTACGGGATCATTTGCCGTCCAAATCGGATAACTTTGTTCACGCCAATCTAAAAACGACTGTTCTCCTCGATAAAGTCCATCTTGAGGATCAAAAATCACCTGACGATCCTGTTCAATCGTATTCTTAAGTGCTTCGTAGACTTTTCTAGCAAAATCATCTCTTTTTTCGCCTTGTAATTGTTTTAATAAAGTTCTTGCCCCAAAAGACCAAACTACTCGATCGCTTGATATGGGATAGCTTCCACCAGTACCGGTATCTTGAACAATTTGCAAATCACCTCCTCCACGACGTTCAGAGAGCTTGAAATTAAGCGAGTTTAAGGCGCGAATAGGATCGAGAATCCCTAAACCTAGATCGACAGAATAGGAAGTATCTCTTGTCCAAACATAAGTCCAAAACAAACCGGTCTCAAAAAAACCGCCCTGTGGTGCAGGTAAGGGATTACCATTATTGAAAGCATTATCGTTAATTTTATCAACTGAACACTCACGGACTTCTTCAAGGGCTAAGGCATAGAGTGCATCAAACCAAATATGATTACTTTGAAGGCTAGGACTATCTGGTGACTCTACAATTTTTCGGGGATTATGAATATAATTATCATACTGAGCTTGTTTCCCTTCGTTTTTCTGTTCAAATGGTGCAGTTGTCTCTATAAAAAAGCTTCGTATGCAACCTGTCTCTTCAACTGTAACGGTAGCTTGATAAGGAGCATCTTTCCATACATTACTATTAGAAGTAATACTTCCTAAAGCTGGTATACAATTAGACAATAAATTCGTATTGCTGTCATTAGTCATTGATTTGTTACCTAGATTTTCAAGAAAAAACTAAGCTTTGAAATCATAAGGTTTTGACTGTCTGTTTTTTTATTTACAGGCTGTCAAAACCTTATTCTGAAGACACCACATAATGTGGGTTTAAGCATACTCCAGAGTCATCATAATAGAAGAAAGATTATCAAATACCTTAATAAAGCTAATATTAATGGTTGGGTTGTAATACCAAGCATTAATATTAGACCCATTGAGGGCATTATAATCTCCATTGCCTAATTTCTGGATTTCTTGATTGTTGAGAATAACTTTATTCAAAGAACCAGAGCTTCCCTGAGTTTCAGAAGGATCGTGCAAAATAGCAACAAAGAAAAACGTTTCGTACTTAGGCGTATAGTTATCATGAATACGCTTTATCTTAATCTCACGATTTTTTGGTGCTATGTATTGATGGGTAATCTGAGTTTGGCGATATTCACTCTTCGCTAGTGGATCACCCCCTTGCTCTTCCGGTTTGTCCACTGCTGAAGAACGGCTCACTCCATCATCTAAATACATTGTATATTCACCACTTTGACCAGGATAAATATTCAAAGTAATAGGATTGGGTTTATCTTGCTGATTCAGTTTCCCTACATATTGTTCAAGCTCAATTGTGGGAATAATTGCACCTGAACGAACATAAATAGGAACAATGAAATTAATATGACTACCCTCAAGATTAAGATTCGCATCAAAATCTCGAATCGTTGTTCCTCCCTCAACGAAACTGGCTAAGGGTAGTTGGTTGTTCATAAAACAATACCAATTACTACCTTGGGGAAGATAAACATCCCATTTACCTCCATGCGTCTCCGATTGAGGTTTGGTAATAGGAGAAATGAGAAGATCCTTTCCAACAAAAAACTGGTTATCAAGGAAGTACTCTTTATCATTATAAAGAGACTGATCTTGAGGATCATTAAGAAACATAGGACGGCAAATAGGCATTCCATCCAAAGTATTCTCGAAAAGGCAGTCATAGAAAAGCTGCATCAACCGATAGCGCAATTCAATATAATGTCTGCAAATCGGCAATACCATCCGATATAACTCTTGTGGTTCAGGTAAATTGCCGCCTCGGTATTGATTAAACCATTCTACATACATAAAAGGTTCTTGAAATTCCTTGCGTCCTTTTCGGACATAATGATTTCTGAACCAAGGTAAGAAAGCACCTGCCACTGTCCAACGAATTAAAAGTTCAGGACTTGCCCATTTTCCATCATCTATAGATGAGGTTTCAAAGCCACCAATATCTTGACCACAGATAGCGAGTCCACACATTCCAAGGGAAAGAACCTGAGAAATGTTCATCCGGAGAAAATCCCAATCCGAAGCATTATCTCCTGTCCATAATCCTGAAAAGCGATGAGAGCCAGTAAAACTACCTCGTCCAATGATAAAGTTACGCTTATTATCCCGTCCAGATAGATGATTTAATCCGTGATAGGTTGCTTTATGCAAATTATAAGCATAAAAGTTCCAGACTTTGATTGCAGAGGTTAATTGAGGGGTGCCACCAGAAAGAAAATCACTGGTTACATAGAGTCGAAAAGGAAATCCTTTCATATCGCCGCGAGTGTCACGAATAGCAGGGGTTGTCATGTCCTGCCAGACCATTTCTAACCCCATATCAAAGAGATATTGGTATTGCTTTCCCCACCAATCTCGTACTTCTCTTCGTCCGAAATCAGGATAATGACCGGGTGTTCCTAAATCACCACCATAGTAAACCTCCCCGATATAGGGTTGACCACTGTTAAATCCTTCTATGTAATTGGGATCATCAGAATTTAACATGGGACGATATTCCTTGCCTCCTCCATAGCATTGATAGGAGCGACTAGCGGGATTATCGGGTTCATAACGCTTATCTAAGACAAAATAACCCTTGCTTAATCCTTCTTGATAAGTCTGATAATTTGAATCTTTGTTGCTAATAACAGGCGTTATATTGGTACTGCATTTTACCCCTTGTTCTCGCAAATCACGAAACATTGAGGAAGGATCAGGAAACTTATTAGTATCAATCGTAAAGGTTTGGTATTTATGTTGAATATCTACGTCAACATGAAGACCATCTAAGGGAATCTGATAATCCCGATATTTTCTAGCAGCCCATTCTACACTATCTCGATTTTCATAACCATAACAACCCTGATGATAGCCTAAAATATAACGAGGTTTTAAACGAGGATGACCAACAATTGAAGTAAAATCATCTAAAGTATGACGTGGTTCGCTATTCCAAAAGAAATAATAGTCTAGGTCGCCATGCCGAGTTCCAAACATATAGCGACTAGAATTAAGATAACCAATATCAACTAAGATTTGACCGGGGTTATCAATAAAAATGGCATTAACGCTCTTTTGGTCGGGAACACCATTAAATTCAAAAAAGAAGGGATCTGAATGGTAAAGGGGTTCTCTGTTATCTAAAGGGCCTTGATTATAAACTTGCCGATAGCGCATGTTATCAAAGTTGAAATAATTCAACTGAGCCGTATTTTTGGTTAAACTTTGTCCTCCTTGCTCCCCAAAGCCAATATATTTAGCAGTAGCAGGTTTATTAACCGCTTGAATAATTGCATAATCTTCTGCTCCATTAGGAGTGTAATATATTCCTGGATTAGCGGCTTGCCAAACTCTGATGAATTTGTTATTGGTTTCCAAAGAGAAGCCAAATACTTCAATCATAAAAGGATTAAACCTAACAACCATTCTTAAGCTGGGATGGAGATCCAGACCTTGTGTTTTCAGTTCAATTTGTTCATTACTTTCCTGAATACTTACTTGGAAATTCTCAGCAGCCTTGAGAACTGTTCTAAGTTCTTCAATGCTATCCATAACAACCGAGCGAGTATTTTCTGTAGGATATTGTTCACCAGATTCGTAAATGGGATTGAATCGCACACGAAAAGTATCTTTTTGGATAAATTGAATTAACAGACAGCAACTTTTCCCGTCGGCTTTGGTGAAGTTAAGACTGAGACGCTCGCTATTTTGGTCAAAAGAATGAGAAGTGACTTTTTCTAATTTCTCCCATTCTTTATAACGAGAAAAGAAGTCTTCTACTTTCAGAAATTTATAGGCAACGTTGGCTGAAAAAATTTCATTTGACATTATTGACTCCGGTTAAGTTACAAAGGTAGACAAAGATTAAATTGAGTATTTAACTGATGGGATGAAATTCATTAGCCATCCAAATACAATCAGTATCAGCATAATACTGATGCCAAGGATAGAAAAATTTTCCTTCTTCATCGACACTAGCAAAGGGAATATGAGTATCACCCGGACTCATTAATACATCTTCATAAAGGGTATTAAAGTCATTGGCGTGAAACTTTTGCATTCTCCCTGTGCCGTAAATTTGGGTGTGAACTTCTAGGAATTCTGGAACTGCGTGTTTGTTATGAATCGCAGCATTCGTTAAAGCAGGTGAGAACCACAAATTGACTTTAAGCTGATATTGTCTTAAATTGTCTGGCTGTGGTTTATCGGCTAAACCAGTCACAAAATAAGGGTCAAATTCTACTATTCCTAAGTCATACTGAGGAGATTTCCACAAAGGAACATCTTTAGGAAAGTCAATAATTTCTCCTAATTGATGCCAACCTGCATCCAATATAATACCACCGATGTTAATGGGATCATATATTTCAATCAGAAGCAAAGAATCACTACTTTTTAAAATAACTTCTTTTAGAATAGTTGACGTTCTGGGATGTAAATATTTTTCAGGAGAAACAGAAATATATGCTTTTTGTTGACCGAGGTTGACCACAATGGTTCGATTTTCGATGTAATAGTCCTCTGCATTCTTTAACCAAAATGCTTTGAGATATTTGTTGGAAAACTTTATTGGCTCTGTAAGATTCCTTGACATACAAGACTACTCCTAAATTTTAAGAAACCACAAAATCACATTACGCCGATCTGTACTACTAATTTCCAAAATAAGGTAGGGGGTTAGAAACCTGTCGCCTCAAAGTTTTGCCGAATCAAAGCATGGAAAAATTCGCGGAATAATACTATTTCTCCTTCAATTACATGAGCTAAACCGCAGTACCGATTAGTATATTTGATGCCCAAATCCAATTGCTCAATATCGCAGAAAAATTCAACATAAGCATATTCAGGATCTTTCATGGGGAAAAGCTTAATGTCTTTGCATTCAATATTTTTATCAACAGCTATTTTTTGAAATAGCTCATAAATTCGTTGTCGTCCTCGAAACTTAGGGTACTCTAAACCAGGTATCCCTTTATGGGAGAAAGGCAGTTCAAAGAGGCAATCTTCTGCTCAAATAGTTAATAAATTATCAACCTGCTTGGTTTCTAGAACAGATAGAAACTCAACTACTGGTTTACAAGCGTGATCTGTTGTTATTTTTGCAAGTTCGGTAGCATTCATGTTAATCTCCTTAAGTCAATAATTAATCTTTTGTCAATTCACTAATGGGTGCAAATCGATTATAGAAAATAGCGATAAGTGGATTGTCAGCAGTATAGTATCCTGCCACTGAATATCCAATTGTCGCAAAGTCAAGTCTGCCATCTCCATCGAAGTCAGCAACAGCAATACGAGCCGCAGAGTCAGAAGAAACACGCCATTTTACAATTGCTCCTTTTTCTAGATCAATAACTTTGTAATAATAAACTCCCTGCCAAGGTTCAGGGCCCCTTAGTGCTACTAAAAATTCATCATCACCATCTTGGTCGAAATCAGCACAAATGACAAAATGTCCTGGCCCTTCTCCTAAAGGATTGGGATTATCATAGACATCCAAAACCAATCTTTTCCAAGAATAATCCCATCCTGGAGATGGCTCAGACTTAGTGTCTTTGTAATAAATAGCTACTGTATTGCCATGAAAGGGTTCAACAGTAGGAATATAAGCGGATTGATCATCCCCAATTTTGCCCAAATCGACATTCCCACTTCCTTTAAAACCTGTTCGAGAAGCTTGTGTTACTTCACCGGTTCCAATCAGTTTCCTGTGCCATTGTTGTTCTTCTGGATCATAATAAAGCCAAGTAATCCCCTCCTCTGAAGCAATCAGCGCAGAATCAAGCTTGATGTAGGGTTTAACACCAAACAATTGATGATATTTTTTGATTGATACACCATGAATAACATGATAATTGCCCTGATCAATGATGTGTTCATGCCACTGAGGCGCATTTTCAAGGTCTTCTGGTTGAGTAAATAGCTTGACTGGTACGATTGAATGAACATCGTTAGGTCGTCCCACAATAGGTAATGCTAAAACCTCAAGTTTCTCTTCTTGAGTAAAATACCCGACTTTAAGGCGGTGCATTGAAGTCGCTCTACCAATATAGTGACGTTTCCATTCACCATCAGGATCGCAGGGGTTTCTTAGCCAATCAATCTTACCACCCGTGGGATCGGCATTCACCATTGTTTGACCATATTGATAACAGATAATAATGTCTAAATTACCATCTTGGTTAATATCGCCATGATGCATTCCCACTGGTCCTAAATACTTGGCGATGGTTCTTTTATGCCAGCTAGGGTTTTGATACCAATTGACTTCACCTACACCAAGTCCATAGCCTACTATGTCTATTTTCGAGTCGTTATCAATATCAAAGGCTTCAATCCAATAGCCATCCTCTCTTTTATCTTCTACAAGCTGTCGCTCAAAATAAGGTTTCAGAAATTTGTTCATGGCTTCCTAAAGTAGGTGGGTGGAATAAAAATGCAATCCTTTCAAGTACGAGCAATTGCGATGTGAACAGAGGATATGTTGAGCCTCGTAGTCTCGTATAGCTTGGATGTACGCCTAACTATTTATTATACGAAAAGTTTCCGTATAATCTTTTTCTCAATCCTAATATATCAAGCATTACAACGAATTCCTGTCTAAATATACGGAAAACTTATTTTTTAAATCCTTATCTGGGTATTATGCCGAATTTTTCCGTATAACCACCCTTCACGGGAGGATTATATGGAATTTTTCCGTATATCCCTTGGTGTTATCAAGAATGTACACTAAAAAATACCTTGTGGGAAACCTGAAAGGAATTTTTAGAACTGATTGTTTTTGCCCAGCTTCGGAGAAATAAGAGTTTGGACATCCAATCACCCTCGTAAATTGGCAAAGGTATTGCCTAGAGAAGAATATACCCAAATGCGATCGCTCTCAATGAGCAATAAATCTGCTAAAGTGGTATCATTTATAGCGCTTCTCACTTGAATCCAATACAGTGATATCAAGCCTTTGTATATAAGATTGCATGTTAACAAAACACACAAATAGATCAAAGAGCCAAATATAAAGCCTATGTTAATTCTGACTTATGAATTCTGCTGTTTCTTTGCAGTCATCAATCAAAGTTGTAACACGATGGATGCACCCTTTTTCTAGCACACACCAGGCAGTAGAAATTTTGGTGAGCTAATAATTACATACTCATATTTACTTGATATTTGAGTCAAGCTATCTTTACAATTTGCAATAAAAGCAAAAGCAAAAATTTAACAATGGAGTTATGTAACTATTTATCTTCTTTAACTTTTGGAAATGAGTTGCTCTAACTCATCTAAAAGCTTTGTAATTTTTTCTCTTGTTGAAGTATTAATTAAAGAATCTTTATGACGCAAAAGCTTGTTAATCCCCTTAAACCTCTGAGTCAAATTATGTTTCAACTGTGGTTGCGATTCAGATATAAGTACCTTAACTCTAGCTTTAATTTCACTCAAAGAAAGATTCTCAAGAATTGCTATGTTGAGTAATTCAGTCCGCTGTTGTTCTAATTTTAAACGTGCTATAGCTTGGGCTTTGGTGTACTCTATCTCACCACGACGTAAAACCGATAGAATATCATCGGGAAGCTTCAATAAAGGAAGACGACTAGCACGAAAACTACTAATATTGAACTTTCCTAGTTGTGAGAGCAGGGATTCAATCTTCTTAATTTGAATCAAAACGTTCTGATTCAAACTTTTACCTCTTTGTTTAGCGTTAAAAGAGTGATAGAGAAGAGAGATGACTTCATTCGCATCTATTCCCAAAGATAGAGATAGCAGTTCTAGTATGGCTTCAGTTTCTTCAACGGGATTTAATTCTTCCCGTTGTAAATTTTCTATGATTGCAATTTGTAAAGCTTGTTTATCATCTATTTCCAACATCACAACAGGTATTTCCACTAACCCTACTGCGCGAGCAGCTCTTATCCTTCTTTCTCCAGCCACCAGTTGATATCTTCCATCATGAAGTGGACGAACTAATACAGGCTCCAAAATGCCATGTTCTTTGATAGATTTTATTAATTGGTCAAGCTTTTGAGGGTTAAAGTAACGGCGTATTTCCTGGAGAGATGATTCAATCAGGTCAATTGCAACTGTAGTAGTGCATTGGACAGAAAACCGACTATAGCTAGTATCAACTCTGTTTTTTGATACTGCTTGACTTGATTTTTGCAATATCATAATATTCTCCCTAAATTTTCAGAAATGAATTTTAGCTATTTTTATGCTTAATATTGACCTGCAGGAGTTAGCATAGACTGCTGTCAACGTCAAGCATTGCTAGCTGAATCCGGTTCAATGATTTAATTTAGGGAATAAATTTGAGAAACTTGTGAGGAAAGTAAGTAATATTACTTAAGCCTTTTTTTCATATTTGAGGAAGTAAATAAGTCATATTAAGTTGTTCTATACTCCGACTTTGTATTCACAAAAGTTTGCGTTTTCAGTAAAAATATTTGGTTTGTAGAAAATCCCGACGAATGAAATCATCCTTGCGATCGCCTTTGACATACCTTCAAAAGGTTAATCTCAATCAGTCCACACAGAAACAAACTGAAAATCTTTACCACTAAACAAACCGCGATCGCTTACAGCAGGTTTCACCTAGATGAACCACACCCTTTTGTAAGGACGGTAGCAGAGGTCACAGAAACCCGGTTTCTTCAAGAAACCGGGTTTCTCTATTTTTCCTTAACCGAGCAGTATTGCCCTGTATCCGCGAAACTGGCAAGGTGCGTTCGCTCTTTTTATCATTCATGCGATCACCACCGGACAAAATGCTCATGCCATAGCAAACTCTATTCCTCCCAATCCTCAATCTGCAACCCATTCACCCGACTAAATTCACCAGTATTGTGCGTTACTAGTATGAAATTATTCACAATGGCGATCGCAGCAATTTGTGAATCATAAGGACCAATTGGCTTTCCCAATGCTGCCAGATCGGCACGAATTCTTCCAGCCACCCTTGCTGATTTAGGGTCTAACGGTAAAACAGCAAACTGACTAAAAAACCTTTCCAATACTGCAAGATTGCGTTCTACTTGTGCGCTGCGATATACACCATAATAAAGTTCCATCTGCGTTACAGTGGATAGATAAATATCTTCCGGTTCTTTATCAGCAAGTCGCGCACTCACCGCAGGACTGGTATTGTTCAGCAAACGAATACAAACATTGGTATCTAGAAGATAGCTCAAAACAGCGTCTCCCTTGTTTCATCCTCTCCCTGGTCGGGTCGTTCTAAAGGTTCTCCCACCCAACCGCCAATGACTTCTTCAAAGAAACCAGGTATCCAACCTTTTTTAGTGGGTGTTAGCGGTTGAATTGTTACGGTCACTTCGATATCGCGATCGCTCATTCCCGTTGGAATATCAAGACGCAGTACTCCGTCAGCCCCTACATGAGAACACAATTTAATACTTTGCATAGCGGTTTATCCTTAAGAATGCAATGGGTGGGTGCATCGTGCTTTCATTTTAAATTGTTTGTTCGCTCATTTATAGAGGAGTGTTCGGGAATTATGTCTTGTGCTTTAAACAAAGGTTGGCGATACCTATAGTAAGCAGCACAAGCTCCTTCGGAGGAAACCATGGGGGCACCAAGGGGATGTTCTGGTGTGCATTGTGTTCCAAATGCTGGACAATCTTGAGGTTTGCGAATACCTTGGAGAATTAAACCACTGATGCAATCTGATGGGTTGACTTGTGGGGTGACGATCGCAGAAATTAGCCCCTTGCGATGGACATCAAATTGGGCGTATTTGTCACGGAGTCCTAAGCCACTTTGGGAAATTTCACCAATCCCGCGCCACTGCTGAGGAATGACTTCAAAAACTTCTTGAATGATAGACTGGGCTGCTTCGTTTCCCTGTCTGCGAACGGAACGAGCGTATTGATTTTCAACAGTTGCTTGTCCTTTTTCCAGTTGTTGAATGCACAAATAAATACCCTGCAAAACGTCTACGGGTTCAAAGCCAGTGACAACAATAGGAACACCATATTTTGTGGCGATCGCTTCATATTCGGTATAACCCATAACAGTGCAAACATGACCGGCAGCAAGAAAACCTTGTACTTGACAACTCGGAGAAGATAAAATGGCTTCCATTGCTGGTGGTACAAGTACGTGGGATACTAACAATGAGAAATTCTTTAAACCTTGTTGATACGCCTGATAAACCGCCATTGCGGTAGCAGGAGCCGTTGTTTCAAAGCCTACCGCGAAAAATACCACTTCCTTATCTGGATTCTTCTGGGCAATTTTTAACGCATCTAAAGGAGAATAGACAATACGTACATCACCACCGTGAGCTTTGACACTGAGTAAGTCGGTAGGTGATACTTCATGACTTCTAACTGTTCCCGGTACGCGTAGCATATCGCCAAAGGAACAGAAAATGACATGAGGCAGAGAAGCTAGAGCGATCGCCTCATCAATGCGTTCTGCTGATGTGACACAAACTGGACATCCAGGACCGTGAATCAAGGTAATATCTTTGGGAAGCAGGGTATCTATACCAAACTTAACAATCGCGTGCGTTTGCCCACCACAGATTTCCATAATAGTCCAAGGACGAGTGGTGATGCTGGCGATCGCTTTTGCATATTGTTGAGCAAGTTGTGCATCCCGATATTCATCGACAAATTTCATGTTTGAGGGTGTGGGGGTGTGGGGGTGTGAGGG